>NZ_JAJLOZ010000108.1:0-10684 GCF_025548615.1 Arthrobacter sp. A2-55
CGCCCGCACGGAAGGCCGCGCCGAAGCCAAGGAACTCGGCACGACCGGGTAGCCCCGTGGCCAGCACCGTGTACTCCCGCACTATTGCCCCAACTACCGATACGGTGATGGATATGACCACCCCACCCCAGACGTACAACGACGACCTCCGGCTGGCCCACGTCCTGGCCGACACCGTCGACTCGCTGACCATGTCCCGCTTCAAGGCCCTGGACCTGCAAATAGAGACGAAGCCGGACCTGACGCCGGTGACGGACGCGGACAAGGCGGCGGAGGAGTCGATCCGCAGCCAGCTCTCCCGCGTGCGGCCACGGGACGCCGTGCTGGGTGAGGAATTTGGCAGCAGCGGGCACGGTTCCAGGCGGTGGATCATCGACCCGATTGACGGCACCAAGAACTTCGTGCGCGGCGTGCCGGTGTGGGCAACGCTGATTGCCCTGGTGGATGAGGGCCGGCCGGTGGTCGGCGTCGTGAGCGCCCCGGCCCTGGGCAAGCGCTGGTGGGCCGCGGAGGGCACAGGCGCCTACATGGGCAAGTCGCTGGCGGCGGCCACGCGCATCCGCGTCTCCAACGTTTCCGAGCTTTCCGACGCATCGCTTTCATACTCCTCGCTGACGGGCTGGGCCGAACGCGGCAACCGGGATGAGTTCATCGCCCTGACCGACGATGTCTGGCGCACGCGGGCCTATGGTGACTTCTGGTCATACTGCCTGGTGGCCGAGGGCGCCGTGGACATCGCCTGTGAGCCGGAGCTGAACCTGTACGACATGGCCGCACTGGTGCCCATTGTCACCGAAGCCGGCGGCCGCTTCACCTCGCTGGACGGCGTGGACGGCCCGTTCGGCGGCAATGCACTGGCCACCAATTCCATTCTCCACACCGACGTGCTGCGCCGGCTGAACCCGGGCTGGGACGACCTCCTCGCCTGACCCATGTGTGGCACAGCCGGGTTAACTGCGGCGCCGGCCGCCGTGGTGCAACGCCGGGTTTCGTAACAAATGCGGAAGAGGCCCGGGTGGGCTACTATTTTTGGCATAGGTCACGAGTGCCAGCGCTAAACCCCGGTTTGCTGGCCGGCAACCCTCCTTTCGCGGCGGGGTGCCCCGGGTGACGACCTGGCCAGGCCGGAGCGGTCTTGGCAAGCGCGGATTTCCCGTCCCGTTCCCAAGCGGCGCGGTGCGGTGAGTCCTTCCTGTGAGGGAGCCCCATGAATTCTGCCATCCTTGAAAAAGCCCACACCGTTGTTGCCCGCCCAGCGGCGGCCGGCATTTCAGCCGCCCCCCTGCTGCCCGTGGTGGGCAGCGAACTGGCGGCACCCCTGATCACGGGCGGCACCACGCGGTACGTGAACCTTGACTACGCCGCGTCGGCGCCCGCCGTGGAAGACGTTTCAGCACACCTGGGCCAAATCCTGCCGTACTACGCCAGCGTGCACCGCGGCGCAGGATTTGCTTCCCAGGTCAGCACCTCGGTTTACGAGAACGCCCGGCACATTGTGGCGGATTTTTTGGGCGCACGCGGCGATGACACCGTCATTTTCACCCGCAACACCACGGACTCGCTGAACCTTCTGGCGGGCTGCGTGGGATCACTGCTGGCGGGGAACGGCCACGTTGACGGCCCCTCCAATGACCATGGCGAGGTGCTCTACCTGGACATTGAGCACCATGCGAACCTGCTGCCGTGGCAGGCCCTCCCCCACCGTTCCGTGGTGGCCGGGCACTCCGTGGCCTCCACGCTGCATCGGGTTGAAACCCAGCTGCGCGCCGGAAACGTGGTGCTGCTGGCCGTCACCGGCGCCTCGAATGTCACGGGCGAGGTGCTGCCCGTGGCGGAGCTCGCCGCCCTGGCGCACCGGCACGGCGCCCGCATTGTGGTGGACGCCGCCCAGCTGGCCCCGCACCGCCGCATCGACATGGCCCGGGACGGCATCGACTACCTGGCATTTTCGGGCCACAAGCTCTACGCACCCTTCGGTGCGGGCGTGTTGGTGGGCCGGCCGGACTGGCTCGACGCCGGCACGCCGCACCTGGCGGGGGGCGGCGCCGTCAAGGACGTCCGGCTTCAGTCTGTGCGCTGGACGGAAGGCCCGGCCCGCCACGAGGCCGGCTCGCCCAACGTCCTCGGCGCAGCCACGCTGGCCCGGGCCACGCAGGTGCTCTCAGCCCTGGACCCCGCGCAGTGGCGGGCCCACGAAGAGGAGCTCCGCGCCCGCCTGGTGGCCGGCCTTGGGCAACTGGAAGGCGTCACCGTCCACCAGCTCTTTGCCGACGCCGACACGTACCCGAAGTGCGGGAGCATCGGCGTCGTGAACTTTTCCGTTGAGGGGTACGACGCCGGCCTGGTCGCCGCGTACCTGTCCGCCGAGCACGGCGTGGGCGTGCGTGACGGACGCTTCTGCGCGCACCCGCTGCTGCGGCGCCTGGGCCTGGCGGCCGGTTCGCTGCGGGCCAGTTTTGGCGTGGGGTCCCGGGCGGAGGATGCGGACCGGCTGGTGGATGGCGTGGCCGCCCTGCTGCGGGACGGCCTGGGCTGGGACTACGTGGTGGACGCCGGCCGTTGGGTCCCGGCCAACGACTCCCGCAGCTTCCCGGACTGGGCACCGAATGTGCCCGGAACAGCCGGCGCGGCCCCCTGCTCCACCGACTAGCCAACTGTGTGTCAGAAGTTGCACTCGCATCAACCAATTTCGATTGTTCGGCGTGCAACTTCTGACACATAGTTGGGGGCACGGTAGAGTGGACCGGCGGAATCGGCACCAGGAGGGCAACACCATGACAGGGCAGGGCGGTCCGGTATTTGACGGCGCACGGCGGATCGAAATGGCGGACGCCTTCCAGGAGGGAGGCGAGCACTACGACCGCGTGCGGCCCGGCTACCCGCCCGAGTCGCTCGAGTGGCTCCTCGAGGGCCGGGACGCGGATGCGGCCCTCGACGTGCTCGACGTCGGTGCCGGCACCGGCAAGTTCACCCAGCTGTTGGATGGACGCGGCTGGCGGGTGACCGCCGTCGACCCATCGGCTGACATGCTGGCCCAGCTTCAGCGCAACTTCCCCGCCGCAAGAACCCTGGACGGCACGGCAGAGCACCTGGACCTGGCGGACCATTCCATCGACCTCGCCGTGGCTGCCCAGGCCTGGCACTGGTGCGACCCCCTGGCGGCCAGCACCGAGTTGGCACGGGTGCTGCGACCGGGCGGCACAGTGGGGCTGGTCTGGAACCAGCTCGACGTCGGCACGCCGTGGGTGCACCGCCTGGCCCGGATCATGCACGCCGGGGACGTCCACAAGCCCGACTTCCGCCCCCATGTGGGCCCCGAGCTCAAGGGACTTCAATGCCTGGAGACCCGGTGGGGGCAGCAGGCCACCCCGGAGGGGCTGCTGGAGCTGGTCAAGTCGCGCAGCTACTACCTCAAGGCCGGCGCGGCCATCCGGGCCAAGGTGCTGGCCAACCTCCACTGGTACCTCTTCGACCATCTCGGCCACACCCCCGGCGAAAATCTGGCCCTGCCCTACTTCACGCAAACCTGGCGGGCGCACACCTGAGGCCTCGACATTTGACCAGCTCTGTGCCTATTATTTCGGTATGCCTAAATAAATTATTTAGGAATGTCGAAGGATGGTTCGTTGCTGGATACCGCGAAAGTCCCAACCCGGCAGCGGCGCCGCCCCAGGGGCGGGCTGCTGTATTTGCTGGGCCCGGCCTTCGTCGCCGCCATCGCCTACGTGGACCCCGGCAATGTTGCGGCCAACCTGACCTCCGGCGCCGCCTACGGCTACCTGCTGGTGTGGGTGCTGGTGGCCGCCAACTTCATGGCCATGCTGATCCAGTACCAGTCAGCCAAGCTCGGGGTGGTGACGGGCAAATCCCTGCCGCAAATCCTCGGTGAACGCTTCGGCACTACGGGCCGGCGCTTGTTCTGGGTGCAGGCCGAGCTGGTGGTCGTGGCCACGGACTTGGCGGAGGTGGTGGGCGGCGCCATAGCCCTGAACCTGCTGTTCGGCGTCCCCCTGCCCGCCGGCGGGATCATTGTGGGCGTGGCATCCATCCTGCTGCTGACGGTCCAGAACCGCCACGGTCAGCGGCACTTTGAAAGCATCATCATTTTCCTGCTGTTCATCATCACGGTCGGATTCCTCGCCGGCCTGGTCCTGAGTCCGCCGGACCCGGAGGGCATGCTCGCCGGCCTGGTCCCGCGCTTCCAGGGCGTCAACAGCGTCATGCTGGCGGCCGGCATGCTGGGTGCCACCGTCATGCCCCATGCCATCTACCTGCACTCCCAGCTGGCCAAGGACAGGCACCCTGATGCCCGGCGCACTCCTGAAAACCTCAACCGGGTCATCAGGGCCACGCGCTGGGACGTGGTTGTTGCCCTGCTCCTGGCCGGTGCGGTGAACATCGGCATGCTGGTCCTGGCGGCCTCCACCCTGGGCGGGGTGTCGGGCACCGACTCCATTGAGGGGGCGCACGCGGCCATCGTGGCCAACCTGGGACCTGTGATCGGCGTCGTGTTTGCCGTGGGCCTGCTGGCCTCCGGCCTGGCGTCAACGTCCGTGGGCGCCTATGCGGGGGCCACCATCATGCACGGCCTGCTCAAGGTCCGCATCCCGCTGCTGAGTCGGCGCCTGATCAGCCTGATCCCGGCAGTGACACTCCTCGCGGTCGGCGTGGACCCCACGTGGGCACTGATCGTGAGCCAGATCGTGCTCAGTTTTGGCATCCCCTTCGCCCTGATCCCGCTCCTGCAGCTTACGGCGGACAAAGAACTCATGGGCACCCACCGCGACGCCCTGCCGCTGCGGCTGGCGGCGCTTGCCAGCGTGGCCGTGATCGTGGCACTGAATGCTGTGCTCCTGTGGCTGACCTTCACCGGACAGGCCTGACCACCGGTAGGCTGGATGCCGTGAAGCCAACCCCCACGTCCTCCAGCATTGAAGACTACGTCAAGGTCATTTACTCCTTCACGGAGTGGCAGGACAAGCCCATCACGTCCACGCAGCTGGCCGCACGGCTGGGTGTGGCCAACTCCTCCGTGTCCGAAATGGTCCGCAAGCTCAAGGACCAGGACCTGGTGGAGCATGAGCCCTACAGCCCCATCCGCCTCACGAAGGCGGGCCTGCAGCTGGCCCTGTCCATGGTCCGGCGCCACCGGCTGCTGGAAACCTACCTGGTCCGCGAGCTCGGCTACACCTGGGACGAGGTCCATGAGGAGGCCGAACTGCTCGAACACGCTGTCTCCGAAACGTTCATCCAGCGCATGGCGGCCAAGCTGGGCAACCCCACCCGCGACCCCCACGGCGACCCCATCCCGGATGCCGGCGGCCACATCACCATGCCGCCGTCGCACCGGCTGGACGAACTGGACGCGGGGCACCGCGGCCGGGTCAGCCGCATCAGCGACCACAACCCCGAACTGCTCCGCTATCTCAATGAACACGGCATCGGGGTGGACACCGAGCTGCAAATTGTGGGCCGGCGGCCCTTTGGCGGCACCCTGGAAGTCCTGGCGGCCCCTGCCGGGTCCAAGGACATGGACGACGCCGTCCAGCTCGACTTGGGCGACGAGGCTGCGGTTTCGCTATGGCTGGTCACCGAAGGCAGCCACCCCGGCTGCACGGTCCAGGAACTCACGGGCGGCTCCCTCATGAGCCCCCACACAAGCAGCCCGTAGGGCCGGGAGGCAGCCGAAGAATGCCGTGCCGGCACTGGCGTGCAGGCTATTTGGGCTCCACCACCCACGACACCGCGAACCAGGCGGCCGCAACCACCAGCATGATGACGCCCAACACCGCCGTTCCGGAGGCGAGCAGGGCGGCACCTGCCAGGACGAACACCGCCAGCGACGCCACGGCAACCATTCTCCCGGGCAGCCGACGCGAGCTTTTCGGTGCCATGAAGATGCCCCAAAGCACCACCACAACGGCCGGGACGCCCAGGCCCAGCACCAGGTTCCACGGACTGTCGTGCCTGAAGCCCCAAAAAAGGAAGGCTGCCACCATGCCGATTTCCAGCAGAAATCCCACGGCAGCGGCGGCCATGCCGGCGGCGGACATATTCAGTCCTGCTGCCCTGGCCGGGGGCGCTTCGGCCCTGCGTCGTCCCATGGTGTCTCCCGGTCCTAGTCGTTGAAGTTCTTGGCGGCACGTTCGCGGCGCAGGACATAGCGCTGGACCTTGCCACTGGGCGTCTTGGGAAGTTCCGGGACAAAGTGCACCCGGCGCGGGTAGGCATGGGCGGCAAAGCGGGTTTTCACCAGCTGCTGCAACTCCCCCAGCAATGATTCAGAGGCGTCAAATCCTTGGTTGAGGACCACATACGCTTCCAGGACCTCGCCCCGGATTTCATCGGGCGTGCCGATCACGGCAGCCTCCGCAACTGCAGGGTGGGACACCAACACGGATTCCACATCGAAGGGCCCAATCCGGTAGCCCGCCATGATGATCACGTCATCGTCCCGGGAGGAAAAGTAAAGGTAGCCGTCCGCGTCCCTGCGCCCGGCGTCTCCCGTCAGGTACCAGGCACCGCCGCCGGCAATGCGCCCGGCCGTCCTGTCGGGGGCATCCACATACCCGGGGAACCAAAAGAAAGGGCTGTCGGCGACATTGATGGCCAGCCGGCCTGCTTCGCCGGCGGAGGCCGGGGTGTCGCCGTCGTCGGAGAGCACATCGACGCTCCAGCCCGGGAGGGACACGCCCATGGAACCGGGCCGCAGGGGCGCTGCGAGGCCGTCCAGCCAGGCATTGCCGGCGACCATGCCGTGTTCCGTCTGTCCGTACTGGTCCCGAACATCCAGGCCAAAGGCGGTTCGCCCCCACTCGATCACGTCGGGGGTGAGCGGCTCTCCCGCGCTGGATGCCCGGCGCAGCACGTGCTGTTGCTGCGCTGCGGATCCTGCGCGCAGGGCCCGGTACACGGTGGGTGCGGCAGCGAAGTTTGTCACCTGGTACCGGTCCATGACGGCCCAGGTCGTCTCGGGGCTGAAGCCCGCCGACAGCAGCAGCGATCGAGTGCCCGCGGCCAGCGGCGCCATCAGCGCAAAGTACAGGCCGTATGCCCAGCCGGGGTCGGCCATGTTCCAAAAGACGTCATCGGGGCGCACGTCCAGCCCAAACTCCTGATAGCCCACAAAGGATGCCACGGCGCGCAGCGGAATCGGGACTCCCTTGGGGGTGCCGGTGGTGCCGGAGGTGAACAGCTGCACCAGTGTGCCGTCGCCGCCCACGGCGACCGGACCGCCGTCGGGCAGGTCCCCGGCGGCTGCCTGGGCGAAGGCACCGCGGCCCTCCACCATCTCGGCGAAGGAGGCGTCGTAGCCAAACGCCTCGCCGCGGGCCACCACCACGGGTGTGGAGGCATCGTTGGGGATCTCCCCAGGCGGGACCAGCTTGCGCCGCTGGTCCGCGTCGCAGATGACGAGCTTGGCTGCCGTGGCCTCCAGGCGGAAGGCAATGGCGTCATGTGCAAACGCCGTGAACAGCGGCACATCCACGGCACCGAGGCGCCAAATCCCCAGCAGCGCCACCACCAATTCGGCCGACTTGCCCATGAGCGTGGCCACATGGTCCCCGCGCCGCACGCCGAGGGTGCTTAACGCGGCGGCAAACCGCACGGATTTCTCGCGCAGTTCGCCGTATGTCACCTCATCCGAGCCCAAGTCGGGCCGCACCACAGTGAAGGCGACGTTTCCGGCGGGGTGTCTGTCGCACAGCAGTTCAACGGCGTTGGCACCGGTGCCGCCAAAAGTCTCCAGTAGTTCGCGAACCCTGTCCTGGGCATTCATTCCTTGCACGCTCCCTTGGCCGGCAGCCCGGCCCAATGCCGCGACTGTTGCACCAAGGCCTTCATATCACGTACACCAAAGCCGCAGGGGATTCCCTGGCGGCACACGCGCCGGGCCTTCTAGCCTTCGCAGTCCTTGCAGTACAGCAGACCGTTCTTCTCACGGGCCACCTGGCTGCGGTGGCGGACCAGGAAGCAGGAGGCACAGGTGAACTCGTCTTCCTGCGCGGGGATGACCTGGACCACCAGTTCCTCATTGGAAAGGTCAGCTCCGGGCAGGTCCATGCCTTCTGCCGTGTCGGAATCCTCGACGTCAATATGCGCCGTCTGTGCACCGCCACGCTGAACCTGGAGCGCCTGCAGCGACTCTGTCTCGTGGTCTTCATCCTTGTTGCGGGGTGCGTCGTAATCCGTTGCCATGCGGTTTTCTAACTCCTGAAGTGCTCGTGGTTGCGGCGGGGTATTTCAGCGCCCCATCCTAGCCCCTCAAAGCTGGATTCGTGCCCTTAAATTCCCAATGTTTTCCCACAGCATAGGGTATGGCCGAGGCGTTTTATTCCAAATGGCCCAAATATCACCAAAATCACCGCAGCATTTCGTGCACCATGTGGCGATTCTCACTCTCGCGACCCCGCCGGGCACCCCGCCTCCCGCTCGCCTCCCTTCGGGGTGACGCCCTATCCTTGAGGGAACATGCCAAACAACCCAAGCCCCGCCAACCGTTCCCTCAACCGCCGCCAGGTGTCCCAGGCCCTGAACATTCCCCCCGAGATGGCGGCACGCAACGGCATCCCGCCACGCATGAAGGAATCCGAGGTGGCCGAGCTGGACGCGAACCCGCCGGCGTGGCTGGCCCAGTCCCGCGCCAATTCCACCGGCAAACGCCCGGTCTGGGTGGAACTGCGCTGCTACGTGTGCGATTTCCATGAGCTGGCCCGGCCCAAGAAATGGTGGCCGGAGTTCAGCTTTGTGCTGTGCGATTTTCACCGCAATGACGAGCTCCCGCTTCCGCAGGCCGGATGGCGGCGCAGCGAGTTTGAAGGCGTTGGCAGCCGCTTCCGTGGCATTGTTGACACGGTGGACCCGTAACGGCACGCCGCCGTCGAACCGCCCCGCCAACTCCCCACACCCAACACAGAGAGGAGCCGTGCCGTGACAGTCCCGTCCAAGAATTTCCAGCAGTGGCTGAACTCCGTGGCCGGAGCAGCCAGCCACTCGGCCGTGTGCCGTGCTGCCGGCATCAAGCGCTCAACCCTGGCCCAGCAGCTGGTGAGGGGGCGGGTGTCCGTGGGCACCGTGGCAGCCGTCAGCCGTTCCCTCCACCTGCCGGTGGTCCAGTCCCTGTCCGCCTTCGAAAAGTACCGGGATCTGGCTGCGGGGGTTCTTCCGCCCACGGACGCGGAGCTGCTCAGCCAGGTCTCGGACACGGATCTGCTGCAGGAAATCCTCAACCGCAGTGCCGCTGCCGACAACGGTACTGCAGCCCGGGAGGTCTCGCTGGCCCCCATCCCGCACCGGGTGTCCGTGCGGACGTGGCTTGACGCCGTCGGCCCTGCCGACCTGCGTCAACGGGCGGCCCGGGCGGCCGGCATCGCGCCCCAAAACCTGTCGGCACAGGTCACGGCGAACCGGCTTGCTCCCGAACTGGCCATCCACTGCGCCCGCATTGCCGGCGTCGGCCTTGCCAACGGACTCGTGGTGACAGGCTTTCTCAGCTCGGACGAAGCGGGATGGATGCCCCATGCCCGTGAAGAGCTGTTGCGGCGCACGCCCAGCAGCACACTGCTTGCCCTGTCCGCTGAACGCATGGAGGCGTTGGGCAAGACCATGAAGCGCCTGGAGGCCGACGCCGAAGCTGACCAGTCCGTGTGGGAGAACCTCGGATGACAGCCATCCTGCAATGGGCCGCGTTGGTGTTCTGTGCTGCCTGCACGCTCTGGCGGCTGCCCGCCCTGGTGAAGGGGCGCAACCGGCGCTTGTTTTGGGTGTTTGCCCTGGTGTCCGTCAGCGTGGCCTTGAGCATCCCGTCGATTTATCTGCCGGTGGACGGCCTGCTGGGCGGGATCAACCTGGCGAACGTGGTGCTGCGTCTGTGCCTTTTCGCGGCAATCTTTCTGGTGTCCGCAAAAATTGCTGCAGCCTACAAGTCCCCCCTTGCGGCAAAGCTTATCCAGGGGCCGTGGGGCATTTCAGTGTTGGTGGCTTGTTCGGCGGGCATCCTGACCACCTATTTGCTTTCCGACGTCCGCGGCTCCAGCACGGGCCTGTGGGAATTCCCCTCGCAACCAACAGTAATTGTCTACGCCTGGTTTGGCAGGGCGTATCTGGCCTACGCCGCCGCCTGCCTGGTGCCACCCACGGCACGGGCCGCCCTGACCGCACGGCGAACCC
Source organism: Arthrobacter sp. A2-55 (assembly GCF_025548615.1). NCBI lineage: Bacteria > Bacillati > Actinomycetota > Actinomycetes > Micrococcales > Micrococcaceae > Arthrobacter > Arthrobacter sp. A2-55. Next base: position 10,171 of record NZ_JAJLOZ010000108.1, read on the forward strand.
TGAACCGCGTCGCGGCGCTGTGCATGTGCGGCGGCTTCACCTTGGGGTGCCTCCCGGCGTTATTGCAGCTTTTGCCGCTGGATGTCTCAGGTGTCATGGGAACCATCTTTTTCGGTGCCATCCTGCTGGTGGCGATCGGTCTGGCACTTGTTTGGGTGTCATTCATGCGCCATCCCCTGAAGCCATGACGGCCTGTGTTCACTTTTCCATTAGTTTCTGACATACTAATGAATGTGTGAACATCACTTGCCGTGAGGGCACATGCGATGTCTTTGGGGGTAAGTGGTGGCCGGCAGCAATGCAGCCACCACTTAGTCGTTTAAGGCCTCCCACACATGAATCCGGCCGATTCCGGCCACCGGCCAAGACCTTGACGCGAAGAAGGCCACGATAGACTGAAGCGGACTATGGGCGCTGTCAGGCAAACCCTGCCATATGCATCCGCCCCGGCACACACCCCGTGCCATATGAAAGGTTTTTTGGCCATGTCTGTTGGTGTTTTTGATTTGTTTTC
>NZ_JAJLOZ010000109.1:0-10651 GCF_025548615.1 Arthrobacter sp. A2-55
CTTGATGGCACTGCCGGCGTCGCGCAGCTCCTCCCAGTCGGCAAGCTCGGCCACCACCTTCGCCCGCTTGTCGCGGATGGTGTGGGTGGCGTGGCCCAGGTTGGCGCGCAGCTGCGCGTTGCCGAGTTCGCGGTGTGCGGCCTTCGGGAACGGTTCGGTGGCATTGAGGTTGCCATGGCCGAAGACCGGCAGGGAGGGCATGCCCAGGAAGGTGTTGCTCACCGCACACCCCCTGCCAGCAGGACCCCGCCATTGACGGAGGCTGGTTCTTCGAGCGTGCTGGCCAGGATCTCCGCGAAGTGGAGGGTCCCCACATCGCTGCCCTGCCGGGAGAGCCCGCCGCCAATGTGCATCAGGCAGCTGGCGTCCCCTCCCGAGCACAGCTCGGCGCCCGTGCCGCAGATATTGGCCGCCTTGTCCGCCATCATGGCGCTGGAGACGTCCGCATTTTTCATGGAGAAAGTGCCGCCAAAACCGCAACACTGCTCCGCCTCGGGCAGTTCCACCACCTCAATCCCGCCCACGCTGCGCAGCAGGTCCAGCTGCCGGTCCCCCAGGCGCAGCAGCCGCATGCCGTGGCAGCTGGGATGGTAGGTGACCCTGTGCGGGAAGTGCGATCCCAGCTGCTCCGCCGCGTTCGTGACGCCCAAAACATCGGTCAGCAGCTGGGAGAGTTCATACGTCTTGGCGCCCACCACGGCGGCCCGGGCCTCCAGCGCGGCGTCGCCGCAGCGGCGCGCCACCAGTGCGTGCTGGTGCTTGACGCTCGCCACGCAGGAACCGGACGGCGCCACGGCAACGTCGTAATCTTCCGTGTCGAAGGCCCTCACATGGTTCGCCACCACCGGACGGGCTTCCTTGAAATAGCCCGAGTTCACGTGCATCTGACCGCAGCACGCCTGTCCGGGAGGGAACACCACCTCGTGCCCCAGCCGTTCCAGGATGGCAACCGTGGCCCGGGCCGTGCGCGGATACATGGCGTCCACGATGCACGTGGCAAAGAGCGCAATTTTCATCAGACCATCTTTCGGGACAACAACACAACAATGTGGTCCGACCATACTAGGCGGCGAACCCAAAGTCCAGTGAAAAATTCAAGGAACGTGAGATTGGCCACAAGCGCAAAACTTGGGTTACACTTTCGTGGTCGGACCATAGTGGTCTGACCATGACCTTATCGGTCAAGACACCAAGCAAGGGGAAATCCGTGGACCATTTCACCCCCGCCACCGACCCGGTTGCGGGCAGCGTGGCCATCTCGGCACTCATCGCGCTGATACCGCTCATTACGTTCGTCGTCCTCCTGGCCGTGGTCAAGACCAAGGCCCACGTGGCCGGCGCCTGGTCCCTGCTGGTGGCCGTGGCGGTCGCCGTGCTCGGCTACCACATGCCGATCGGCCTGGCCGCCCTGTCGGCATCACAAGGGGCCGTGTTTGGCGCGTTCCCGGTGTTGTGGATCGTCATCATGGCCGTGTGGCTCTACCGCGTCACCGTCATCAGCGGCCGCTTCGAGGACCTGCGCGGCATATTCGACGTGATCGGCGGCCGCGACGTCCGCGTCCAGGCCATCCTCGTCGCCTTCTGCTTCGGCGGCCTGCTCGAAGCCCTCGCCGGATTCGGTGCACCCGTGGCCATCACGGCCACGATGCTCATCGCCCTCGGCCTGTCCCCGCTGCGCGCAGCCGCCACCGTGCTCGTGGCCAACACCGCCCCTGTCGCGTTCGGCGCCATCGCCATCCCGATCACCACCGCCGCCGGGCTGACCGGCCTGGACGCGGCCCACCTCGGCGCCATCGTCGGACGCCAGGCACCAGTGCTGGCCGTGCTCGTGCCGCTGGTCCTGCTGGTCATCCTCGACGGCCTGCGCGGCCTGCGCGAATGCTGGCCCGTCGCCCTGGCAACCGGGCTGTGCTTCGGCATCGCCCAATTCCTGTGCTCCAACTACTTCTCCTACGAACTGACCGACATCGTCGCCTCCCTCGTAGGCCTGGCCGGGGCGTACCTGTTCCTGCGCGTGTGGAAGTCCAAGGGCCACGACGCCGCCCGCGAACGCCTCACCGTCGGCGCCCTGGCCGGCGGATCCGCCGGCGGCCCCGTTTCCGATGGGTCGGTGGCGGTGGCCGGGACTCGGTTGGACGGGGACCCGGCGAAGCTCACCGGCGCCCGGGTGTGGCTGGCGCTGTTCCCGTACCTGCTGGTCATCGTGGTGTTCGGCATCGCCAACCTCTGGAAGCTCGGCGTCAACATTCCCGCCTGGCTGGCCACCACCAACATCCACGTACCGTGGCCGGTGCTGCACGGCGCGATCGTGGACGCTGCCGGAAAACCGGTCTCCTCGACCGTGTACAACTTCCAATGGCTCTCCAGCCCCGGCACGCTGCTGCTGATCACCGGCCTGATCGTTGCCGCCGTGTACGCCGCCTTCGACGGCGGTGGCCGGTTCCCCATCACGATGCGCCAGGCGGTGGCCGCGATTGGCCACACCATCTACAACATGCGCTGGGCAGGGGCGACCATCATGCTGGTCCTCGCCCTGGCCTACGTCATGAACCTCTCCGGGCAGACCGTGGCGATCGGCACCTGGCTGGCCAGCACCGGCGGCTTCTTCGCCTTCCTCTCCCCCGTCCTGGGCTGGATGGGCACCGCCGTCACCGGCTCGGACACCTCCTCCAACGCTCTCTTCGCGAAACTACAGCAGGCCGCAGGCATCAAGGCCGGGATCGACCCCCACCTGCTCGTGGCCGCCAACTCCTCCGGCGGCGTCGTCGGCAAGCTCATCAGCCCCCAAAACCTCGCCATCGCCGCCACGGCCGTCGGCATGGACGGCCAGGAATCAGTCCTGCTGCGCAAGGTGATCGGCTGGAGCGTGGGCATGCTCGCAGTGCTCTGCCTGCTGGTATACCTCCAGTCAACGCCCGTGCTGGGCTGGATGCTGCCTCGGGCCTGATGTCAGTGAAGCGCGCAGGCCCGTGGCAGGATGGATCCGTGACAGATACAACGGATCGGGCCGCGGGCCCGCGCGCCTACCAGGCCGTGCTGTCCAGCATCGAGGCCGATCTGCGGTCAGGCCGGCTGAACATCGGCGACCGCCTCCCAGGCGAGCGGACCCTCTCCGAACAGCACGGCATCTCACGCGCCTCGGTGCGGGATGCAATCCGCATCCTGGACGTCATGGGCCTGGTACGCACCGCGACCGGGTCGGGCCCGAACTCCGGGACCATCCTCATCTCCGACCCGGCAGCCGGACTGTCCTCAACCCTTCGCCTGCATGTGGCCAGCCGGCACCTGCCCGTCGCCGACATCGTCCAGGCCCGCATCCTCCTGGAAACCTGGGCCGCCACGGCTGCGACAACACGCCCCATCGACGAACCGTCCCTGGCCCGCGCCGCGGAACTGCTCGCCCTGATGGACGACCCCGCCCTGGGCCGAGAAGCATTCCACGACCTCGACTCACAGTTCCACGTACTGCTCAGCACCCTCGCCGGCAACGCCGTCGTCTCCGCCATGATGGAGTCCCTTCGCCTGTCGATCATGGACTACGTCCGCCACGCCGTCACCACCGACGAACAGTGGCAACCCGTCGCCCAGGCCCTGCGCCACCAGCACCACGGCATCCTCGACGCCCTCACCGCCCGCGACGGGGACCTCGCCGCCCGCCTGCTCGGTGAACACATCGAATGGTTCTTCACCGAAACCGCCCGCTAACCCAGGCAACGCCCCCGTCCGGTCCCTTGCCTGGAAAAGGACGCCGGGGCGGGCGGTGCAATCCAAAACCGGACGGCCTCCGAACGCCTGTTACGGGTTCACTCCGGAACCCGCGAAATTCGATGCGGAGGCTCAACTCCGCCCTTGGGAAAAGGATTGAAAGCCATGCGCACATCACCGAACCGCCTGCTTGCCACCATTTTCGGAGCCGTCTACCTGTTGGTGGGCGTCGTCGGGTTCTTCGTCACCAGCGGGGTAGGTTTTTTTGCCACGGAAGGACGGAACCTGATCATCTTCGAGGTCAACCCGCTGCACAATATCATCCACCTGGCCATTGGAGCGGCCCTCCTGCTTTCCGGGCTGGGTTCCGTGACGGCGGCCAAGACCGCCAATTCAACCGTGGGCGCCGTCTACCTGCTCGTTGGCATCGTGGGCCTCTTCCTAACGACGTCCGCACTGAACATCATTGCCCTCAACGGCGCAGACAACGTCCTGCACCTGGCCAGCGCACTGGTGCTGTTGACGGTCGGCCTGTCCCAGGACCGTGCCACCGCCACCGCCCGAACCGCCTAGTCATGGCGGCCCTGCGTGTTGCGCAAGCCCCGTCCCCGGGCAGGAAGATGTCGCTTCGCCGGGCCTCCATTGGACGCCCACGAGCCTCCGCCCGGTCCGGCGGCGAGCTTGCCAGCCTCTGCGTCGGCGTCGCCGCCGTAGGCATTGCTGCCCTCGGCAGTGCCGCTGCCTCCAGCCTGGTTGCCGGCCTGAACGGGGCGGCCGGGCCGGCGGTGTGGTGGGAATGGGTAGCCGCACTCGGGTCGGCTGCCTGGGCGGGGGCTGCGCTGTTCTATGCCTTTGCCACTTTTCGGACCGGGCACCTGCTGATGGCCGGCGTGGCAGTCCGTGCCGTGGCGGTGGCCGCATTGGTCCACCTGGCCGGGATCCTGATTGGCCTCTGGCGCGTGCCCGAGGACGCCAGATACCTGGACCTGACCCTGGCCGCGCTGCTGGTGCTTGAGTTGTCCGTTATTGCCGTCATGGGCTGGCAGCACAACAAGGCGCTTCGCACGTCGTTCAGGGCATCTGCTGGATGGAAACCGTCCGCCCTGGCAGTCATCGGCACGATGTTTTTCGTGTCCATTGTGGTGGCATCCGTTACCACCCTGGGGCTGGCAGCCTCCACTGCCGGCCAGCTTGCCGTCCCGCATTCCGGGCATGGCTCCCACAGTCCCGGTGGCCCCCTGCCCGCCAACCTGGAACAGTTGAAGCATTCCGGCCACCATCACTGACCCTAGTGTTCGCTCCAGCAGGCCAGGATGGTGGTTGCCATCTGGTACGCGAAGGCGGAGCGCGTGACGTGGTTGATGCCGGCGGCGGCAGGCATCGTTGTGGCGTCCACGTGCAGCACCATGTTGTCTTTGGCGAAGACCACGGTGCCCGCCTCCGCCTGGTAACCGGGCAGGCCGAGGTTGGACAGGCCCTGGATGGGCTTGGCGTCAAGCGAGGTCGAAAGCGTCGCAGCGCCTTCCCGCGCTGCCCTCGCCTCCGGGAACACCTGGACTGACATCGTCAAGGTTCCGGCTTCCAGGGCATAGTGGCATGCATACACGGTGCCATTCCAGGACCAGTCCGTCTTCGGTGGCGAGGCGAGCCCGAGGATTTTGGTGACGTTGCCCCTGGCTTCTGCGGAACAAACCATGGCGGCGGCCTGTGGCGGCGTTCCGGCAGGACTCTCACTGGCCGATTTTCCGACCGCTGTGGGACCCTGCGTTGCGCCGTGCGCTGCGGCGGACTGCGCTGCGAACTGTACGGACGGGGCTGCGGCCGTGCCTGCTGCGCACCCGCCCAACAGGAGCACCCCCACGGCCAGGCCTGTGATTGTGAGCTGCTTGTTCATTTACTTTCCCTTTTCTTCCGATCATTCATTGCCGTCTAACGGACGGTCAGGACGCCGTGCGTGCCGGCCGTGCCGTCGCTATGGAACGGGTAGCTGCCCGGTTCACCGGGTGCCTTGAAGGTTGCGGTGGTGCCGGGAGCAACGGTGAAGTTGAAGCTGTGGCCGTCGTCGGAAGCGAGGGTGTGGGCGGCGGTGTCCATGTTCATCACGGTGACCATGGACCCGGCCGCCACGGGGGCGGCATCGCGGACGTGTCCGGATTCGATGTGGATCATGCCCGCCATGGCATCCGCTGTGCCGGTCATGGCCGGCACGGGGGTGCTGGCGGCCGGGGCCGCCTGGGCCGGGCCGGGGCTGGCAGTTGGGGAGGTGCTGCAGCCGGCCAGGACCAGCGTGGTGGCCAGGGCCGCGGCGGCGATGAGTTGTCGTTGTGTTTTCATGATCGTCCAATCCAAGAAATATTTCTGCCGGGGCCTGCCGTGTTCCAGCCGCCGGCGGCTATGGGGTATGGCTGGAGACCAGGTGGCCGTAGACGATGGTGTTTTCGGTCCATTCACCGGTGGCTTGGTCGAATCCGCCGCAGGTGATGAGGCGGATTTCGGCGCGGTTGGTGTTGCCATAGACGGCCAGGGTGGGAAAGGTGGCCTTTTTGACCTCCGCGAGCTTGTCCACCTCGAAGACAGCGACGCTGTGATCCGCTCGCGTCACGGAGAACCGTTGGCCCTGCTTCATTTCGTGGAGCCGGTAAAACAGTCCTTCGGGCGAGGCGAGGTTGTTGACGTGGCCCAGGATGACGGCGGGCCCCAGCTGCCCGGGTGTGGGCGAGTATTTGTACCAGCCGCCCGGGTCTCCGGGTTGGCCGCCGGGCACGTCCATGGTGCCGTCCGGCGCCTGTCCCAGCGGCACCAGCACGGTGTTGATGCCGATGTCGGGCACCTGCAGCCTGACCGGAATGGAGGCGGGAAGGATGGGTCCCTCCACGGCCGGCTCGGCCGGTTTGGCGGGTGCCGCGGCCTGGGCCGCGGAAGGCGACACCGCCGGCGCCGGAGGTGGGGTTGGTCTGGGGTGGGCCGGCGCGGCAAGCGTGGTGGCCGGCGCGGCGGCCGCGGCTCCGGGACTTTGCGGGGCGCATGCCGTGGTGCCGAGCAGGACGCCGGCGAACAGGAGACCGGCCGCCGCGGATGCGGCGAGGCGCCCGCGGCGGCTGGTCTTATCCTTCATGGTGCTTCAGGCCCCGTCAGTTCGACGCGGTCTTCGTGCGGCGCAAGGCCACAAACGCGCCGGCGGCCAGCACCAGCGCGCCGGCCCCCGCGAACAGCCCCAACTCAGGCGATGCCCCGGTGGTGGCCTGCGCCGTCTGGGTCAGGCCCGTGCCGGGGGCCCCGCCGGGCATCGCACCCATCTGGGAGGCAACCACCGTGCCGCACAGGGCCGGCGAGGTTGCGGCCAGGGGCAGGGAGGGCACCAGGTCGCTCTTTTCCTTCTGCGCGGCGGCCGGCAGGGTGGCGGGGTCCAGTCCGTGGACCACAACGACGCCGGTCCCGGCCTTGAGCGCGGCAATGGTCTCGGCGTTCATGGCAAAGGTGCGCTGATAGCTGTAGGAGGCGCCCATGCCGGCCACCTTCAGGTCCAGGGCAGCCTTGTCACTGGTGTCGCCGCTGGTGGAGAGGGTGGTGCCGATCTTTCCGTAGGACGGGCCGCCCTCGGTGGTGCTGATGACCCCGTCCTTGTTTGTGTCCGCAGCCGGGGTGGGGCACACGCCCTTCCCGTCGATGTGTATGTGCTGCACGTGCGGGTACGGGGCGCCGTTGAAGGTGGCGGCCAGCCCGCTGACATTCTCAGTGACCGTCGCCTGGTCCCCGGTCAGGGAGATCATGACACTGCCGGTTGCGTTGCTGCCGTTGATGGCACCAAGGTTGGCCTGGTAGGTGGTGGTTCCATTGTCAGCAGCCATGGCACCCGCGCCGGAAAGCGACACGACGGCAAGCGCCAATGCCGGTGCAATCAGGAAAGCAGATTTCTTATACATAAGAGATTCCTCCTCATCAGGGGGCGTCCCGATACCGGGGCGTCAGGGGTGATTCGGAACACGGCGCCCGATGGATTGGGAAATGCCGCAGTTTTCTTTGGCCGCCCCGGGCAAGCAGGGAATTGATGTTCCTCGGCTCGTGTCCAATCCGGTTGGCGGGGTGCTCCGAAGTACCTCCTGACAGCCCGCACCGCCCCTCGGCATGAAGCACTAACGGCCACGGCGGCAGCAGGGGAAGCAGGCGGAGACCATCCGCTTTCAAGGCATGGAGAACCATCATGAATGCAACCAAGACGTCCACCACCCGCAAGGGCCTCAGCCTCGGCATGGGACTCCTCGCCATTGCCGCCATGGGCCTGACCGCCTGCAGCGGCACCACCACCGCCGCACCCGCAACGTCGCAGGCCCCCATGGCCAGCTCCGCCCCGGCGGCCACCACGCCCATGGCTGCTGCCGGGGACCTGGTCGGCCCGGGCTGCGCCGCCTATGCTGCGGCCGTCCCGTCCGGCGCCGGCTCCGTGGCGGGCATGGCGGCCGATCCGGTGGCAACGGCTGCGTCGAACAACCCGCTGCTGAAGACACTGACAGCGGCAGTGTCCGGGAAGCTGAACAAGGACGTGAACCTGGTGGACACCCTGAACTCGGGCCAGTTCACCGTCTTCGCCCCGGTTGACGACGCCTTCGCCAAGATCCCGGCGGCCACCATCGACGGGCTGAAGACCGACTCAAAGACGCTGACGTCCATCCTTACCTACCATGTGGTCCCCGGCCAGCTCGCGCCCAGCCAGATCGACGGTACGCATGCCACGGCCGAAGGCGCCACGGTGAAGGTCACCGGCAGCGGGGACAACATGATGGTCAACGGCGCCAAGGTCATCTGTGGGGGCGTCAAGACGGCGAACGCCACCGTCTACCTCATCGACTCCGTACTGATGCCCCCGGCCAAGAAGTAGCCGGCCAAGAAGTAGGGCCAAGAAGTAGTCCGCAGCCGCCCGCCGTCAACACGGACCGCAAGGAAGCGCACCATGGGCAGCGACCATGACAAACTAGAGACCATGCGCCTGCCCTGGTTGCGGCCGGTGGAGCCCCTTGCCCCGCCCACGCACGAAGACCTGATCCGCCTCGTCGCCCTCGGCGACGAGGCGGCCTTCGCCGAACTCTACGACGCCGTCGCACCCCGGGTGTTCGGGCTGGTGCGCCGCGTGGTCCGCGATCCGTCGCAGAGCCAGGAAGTCACCCAGGAGGTCTTCCTGGACGTTTGGACGCAGGCAGCGCGGTTTGACGCGGACCGGGGGAAGGCCATGGCCTGGATTCTGGTCATCGCCCACCGCCGGGCCGTGGACCGCGTGCGGGCCAGCCAGGCCAGCAGGGACCGCGACCTTCGCCAAGGCATCAAGGAATACCAGGAAAGCTACGACGACGTCGCGGACACCGTGGAAACCACCCTGGAGGCCGAACGGGTCAACCAGGCCCTTGAAACGTTGACCGGGCCCCAGCAGGAAGCCATCCGCCTGGCCTACTATGGCGGCTACACGCACCAGGAAGTGGCGCAGCTGCTGAACATTCCGGTGGGCACGGCCAAGACACGAATTCGTGACGGCATGATCAGACTACGAGACAGGTTAGGGGTGGCGTAATGGAACAACAACTTCATCTGCTGACCGGCGCCTATGCACTCAACGCCGTCACCGACGCCGAGCGGACCGCATTTGAACGCCACGCCCTGGGGGACGCGCAGACGCTCGAGGAGGTGCGCAGCCTCAGCGAAACCGCCGCGCTGCTCGCCTACGGAACGCCCGCGGAGACCCCTCCCCCGGAAGTGAAGGCCAACGTCATGGCCGCCATCCGCAACACCCGCCAGCTTTCGCCCTCCACCGTGGTCCGGGACCTCGGCACCGCGCGCACCGCCCTGAGGGGCACGACGGCGCGTTCCCGGCTCTCGGGTCCGCCGCGCCGCCGGTGGGTGCCGGCCCTGGCGGCCGCTGCCGCCCTGCTGATCTTCGCGGGCGCCGGCGTGGGCGGGTGGGCGGTTGGCCATGGTTCCGGGCAGCAGGGGACGGAGCAGCGGCTGGCCGCCGAGCAGGCGCAACAGGCGGCCATGCTGGCGATCATGGGGGCGCCGGATGCGAAGATTGCCACCGCAAAGGTTGGCGCAGGCACCCTGGTGACCATTGCTTCCTCGGGGCAGGCCAACCAGGCGGGCGTTCTGGTGAAGGACATGCCGGCCGCCCCTGCCGGAAAGGCCTACGAGCTGTGGTTCATCACCGCCAAGGGTGCCGTGCCGGCCGGGCTGATGGATGTTTCCGGCTCCGCACCAAGCGTCCAACTCCTGAAGGGGCCACTGGACGGCGCCACACACATCGGCATCACGGTGGAGCCAGCAGGCGGCTCCCCCCAGCCCACCACCACACCCATACTGCTCCAGGCCATTTAGCTCCAACCCCTCGGGCGGGGCACGGCCCACAGGCGGGCGCCCCTCTTGGGCGTTCGCCGTTTCCAATCCACCCGGCGTCCGGCTCCGAAGTACAGGCAAGAAGAGCAGCCCATCCATATGAGGGCGGCTAATGCCCCGTCCCAAGGAGCCCGTCATGGGAACACACAACAAGAAGCCCGCAACAGCCCGGGCCAGGAGCCGGAGCCTCCGGCTTCTGGCCTCGGCCGCAACAGGCATCATCGCCGCCGGTGCGCTGTTCGCCGTGGCCCAGCTGCTCTCCTCATTTTTCGGCGCGGCATCCTCCCCTCTGACCTCCGTAGGGTCCGCATTCATCGACTTCACCCCTGCGTGGATGAAGAACTTCGCCATCGCCACCTTCGGCACCAACGACAAGGCGGTGCTCCTGCTCTCCATGGCGGCCGCCGCCGTCGTCCTCGCCGCCCTGGCCGGTGTGGTCGCCCGCAGACGGTTTGCGGCCGGGGCCGGGATGGTCGGCGCCTTCGCCATCGTCATGGCCGCCTGCATCATCACCCGGGCCGGTGCCTCCGTCGCAGACCTCCTGCCCCTCCTGGCCGGCACGGCCGCCGGC
>NZ_JAJLOZ010000011.1:0-69425 GCF_025548615.1 Arthrobacter sp. A2-55
TCCGGGCACTTTTCCCAATCCCTCCCTCACCTGCGCTGAGCGTGAAATCCCTTGCAGGCAAAACCGGCGCAGGGTTGGGTGGACAGCATGGCAAACATCCTGATCCTCGGCGGCACGGCATGGCTGGGCAGCACCATCGCCCGGCTGGCCGTGGACGCCGGCCACCACGTCACCTGCCTGGCCCGCGGGGAAGCCGGCGCTTTCCCGGAAGGGGCCGCCGCCGTCGTGGTTGACAGGGACAAGCCTGATGCCTACCGGCACGTGGCCGCGCAGAAGTGGGACCTGGCGGTGGAACTGACCCGGGTTCCCGCCCATGCCCGGGGCGCCCTTGAAGCGCTTTCACCCCGCACCCGCAACTGGGTTTTCGTGTCGTCCTGCTCGGTGTATGCGGACCAGTCCGCCCCTGGGCAGCGGGAGGACGCCCCCTTGCTCGCCCCGCTCCAGCCCGGAGAGGCGTACGCCCCCGAACTGTACGGCGAGGCCAAGTCGGGGTGCGAGCAATTGACCACGGCAAATCGCGGCGGCAACGCGCTGCTGGTCCGGCCCGGGCTGGTCGGCGGTCCGGGGGACCCCACCGCGCGCAGCAGCTACTGGCCGCTGCGTGTGGCGGACCGCCGTGAGCCGGTCCTGGCGCCGTACCAGGACGGCGGCGGGTACCGGCAGCACGTCCAGCTCGTCGACGTCCGGGACCTGGCGGCCTTCCTGCTTCATGCCGGGCTGGCCGGGCGGACGGGCCCGGTCAACGCAGTGGGGGCTTCGGTGCCGCTGACCGATGCGCTCATCGCGGCGCGCGAGGCGGCCAACACCAACCCGCAGATCGTTCCGTACCGGCTCTCCGCCATGGCGGACGACGGCGTCTCCCCCTGGAGCGGGCCGCGGTCCCTTCCGCTGGTGCTCCCCTCGGTTGACGACTACGCGGGATTCGCCCGGCGATCGGACGCCCGGGCGCTGGACATGGGGCTGGTGCGCAGGCCCCTCGTGGAGATGTTCCGGGACATCATTTCAGCGGAGGAGCCGTGGGCCGGGCGCCAGCTTTCCTCGGGGCTGAGCGGGGAGGGCGAAGCGGAGCTCATTGCGCGCCGCAGGCCTGCCCCCGGGAGCTGAGGCGTTGCATGAATCGATTGAAGGCCCTTGACAACTCCTGCCCGCCCCGTGCAACACTGGAAAAGTTCTTATCCCCTCCGTGAGGAAACTCCCTTGAAGATCATGGTCGCCTTCGCCTAATCCGCGCCGCAGCGACGCACGCCCCTGCCACAGGAAAGCGTGCGGCTTCCGGCGCATCCATGCCCAGGGAGAACCATGCAGAACACCCACCCCATTACGCTGTCCCACGCCACTTTTTCCTGGCCCGACGGCACCCCGGTCTTCACCGACCTCACCACCACTTTCACGGAAGGCCGCACCGGCCTGGTCGGCCCCAACGGGACAGGCAAAACCGCCCTCCTGCGCCTGATCGCCAGGGAACTGGCGGCCGACGGCGGCACGGTGGAAACGTCGTCGGCCGTCAGTTACCTGCCCCAAAAGCTGACGCTGCGCACGGACCAGCCCGTGGCCGAGCTGCTGGGCCTGGCCGACAAGCGCCGCGCCCTGGCCGCTGTGCTGGCCGGACGGGTGGAGGGCATGGCCTGGAACCTGGAGGTGGTGGGGGACGACTGGGACATTGAGGAACGCGCCGTTGCGCTGCTGGCCGGCTACGGCCTCCCTGCGTCGGGCCCGGAATTCCTGGACCACACCGTGGGCACGCTGTCCGGCGGCGAGGCCATGATCGCCGCGCTCGCAGGGCTTGAGCTTGCCGCCCGGCCCATCACCCTCCTGGACGAACCAACAAACAACCTGGACCGTGCCGCCCGCCACCGGCTCTACCAGGCGGTGGAAAATTGGCGCGGTACCCTGCTCGTGGCCACGCATGACAGGGAACTGCTGCAGCGCGTGGACGCCATCGCCGAGCTCCGGCCCGTCCGCAGCCGCGCGTGGTCGGGGGAGCGGGTGCAGCTCATCAGGCACGGCGGCAACTGGGACGCGTACGCGGCGCAGCGCGGGGCGGAGCAGGAAACCGCCGAGCGCATGGTCCGAGACGCCGGCGCCCGGTTCGCACTGGAAAAGCGCCAGCGCATTGAGGCCGAGACCAAGATTGCCCGCAGCGCCCGGCAGGGCCGAAAGGCGGCCGAGTCCATGCCCAAAATCCTTGCCAACGAGCTGCGCAAGCGTGCCCAGGAGTCGGCCGGCAAGCTGCGCGGCACCATGGGCAGCCGCGAATCCGACGCCGCAGCGGCGCTCGCTGCCGCCCGCGACGCCCTCCAGCCCGATTCCCGCATCAGGATCGGGCTGCCGGGAACCGCGGTGCCTGTGGGCCGGACGGTGCTGGACGCGCCCGCCGCCGCGGTTGCCCTCGGCGAGATGTACGACGGCGGCACGCCCCTTGCGCCCCAGGCCCGCCTCACGCTTCGGGGGCCGGAGAGGGTGGCGCTGACGGGGCCCAACGGTGTGGGCAAGACGACGCTGCTGGACGCCCTCCGCCCCCATGCCTCCGTGCCGGTGGGGTATTTGCGCCAGCGCATTGGTGTGGAGGATGACAGGTGGGAGGGGCTCGACGACTCGCTTTCAGTCATTGAAAATGTGCGGGCCGCGGCCCCGGGCGCCGCGCTGGGGGTGGTTCGCGAGCAGCTGGCGCGCTTTCACTTCCGCGGCACGCTGGTGGACCAGGCCGTGGGGGAGCTGTCCGGGGGCGAACGCTTCCGAGTGGCCCTGGCCAGGATCCTGCTGGCGCAGCCGGTCCCGCAATTGTTGTTTCTGGACGAGCCCACGAACAACCTGGACCTGGCCTCCATCGAGCAACTGGTCTCCGCACTGGCCGACTTCCAGGGTGCACTGGTTGTTTCCAGCCATGACAGCGCCTTCCTCAGGGAATTGAAGCCGGACCGGGAGTGGGAGCTGCAGCGGCCAACCCCTCTATAGGCTGGGGTGTGTGATCGAACGAACAGGAACCACCCGCCGATTCCAGCTGACCCTGCGCAAACCCTGGCACGGGCTGGGGCCCAAGCCGACCGTCGTCGTCAATGGCGTGGGGCAGCCCGCCCAGTGGGGCACCCGGAACTGGAAAGTACCCGGGGACGGTGCCGCCGTCGTCACAATCTTCCTGTTCAACAGGCTCTGGAAGTTTGGCGAGGTGGAATTCGTGGCGGAGCCCGGAGCGTCGGCGCCGCTGGTGTATTCGGCACCCTGGCTGCCGTTCGGCCCCGGGAAGATCCGGTCGGCCCCGGGTTCCGACTGATTCGAAAACGCCCTCACCAGGCGGAAGCGAGCAGCCCACCCAGCAGTTCGCCGTCGTCGACCTCCAGCCCGCGGGAGGTGAACCAGGCGCACATGTTGCGGCAGTCCCGGGCCAGCAGCTCAGCGCCCTGCAGGTTGCCGGCCAGGTCCACCAGCTGCGGCAGGTCGATGACCACCAGGCGGTCGCCTGCGGCCAGCAGGTTGTAGGGGGACAGGTCGCCGTGGGCAAAGCCCATCCGGGCAAATGCCGTCATGGCGACCACCAACTGCTCCCAGTAGGACTGCAAACGTTCCGGACCGGGATTGACAGACTGCAGGCGCGGTGCTCCCACCACCGGATTTTCCGGGTCCTCGATGAACTCCATCATGATCTCCGTGCCGCAAATCTGGACCGGATATGGCACAGCTATGCCAGCTTCGAAGGCCATGCGAAGGTAGCTCCACTCGGCGTCGGCCCAGCGGCCCGCCTCCACCTCACGGCCATAGCTGCTGCCGGTTTTGAGGGCCCGGGCGTCCCGTGAGCGCCGCACGGACCTGCCCTCGGTGTAGGCATCGGCGCGGCGAAATAGCCTTTGCTCGGCGGAGCGGTAGCGTTTGGCCGCCAAAAGCACGCCCCGGGAATCCGCGGCGCGTTCGACAAGAAAGACGTCCGCCTCCTTGCCCGTTTTCAGGACGCCCAGCTCGGTGTCGACGGCGGCGGCATCCTCGATGAGCCAGTCCGGGTAGGGCTGCGGGCCCCGCATAAGTTTTTCCAAACCGGGCCAGGTGGACCAGCGCTGGTTGTCGGCGAGGGAATCGTCCAGGACGTTCCAGTTTGAGGCGCGGAGCATGGCTTCGCGGGAACGCCGACGGGTGGTGTTTGAGGTTTTTTCGAAGTGCTGTTGGTCAGCAGAATACTTCATGGGTGAATCGACTCCTGTGGAAGGACAAGCGAATGTTTTGGGCGCGGAAGGCTGCGCGAGCAATCATTGGGTCCTCCTTGGAGTCGATTCGAATATTCCACGGCCATCTGACCACGGCACAGCCGGTCCTGTCAACGACTTCCTGACACGGCCCGGAACCGCCCCCACACCACAAAGCCATACAAGGCCAGCACGGCCTGGGCCATGAAGAGAAAAACCAGCACGGAGCCCTGCGTAGCTGCTGCAACTCCCAGCAGTGAGACGAGGGACGACACCGCGACCAGCAACCACGCCCAGCGCGAGCGCCGCGCCAGCCCCGCGAGGCCGCCCACAAGGAGCCCGATGCAGAACCCGGAGAGCAGGAGCTGCGCCAAGGGGAGGCCGGCCAGGCTGCGGGACGCCGCCAGAACCCGCTCCAGCACCACCAGCGGAAGGACGTAGCAGACGGCGTACAGCAGCGCGACAAGTGCGGGCGCCACCAGATCACGGGGGCGGAAAGTCCGCAACGCGATTCTGCGGACCAGGGGCCCATTGGCGGGTGCCCGCCAGAACCGGGACAGCCCGTAAATGCTGGCGCCAACGCCCACCAGCGATGTCAGGGACACCGATACGCCATAGGCGAGCAGCTCCGGGGCAGAGCCAAAGAGGGCATAGGGCAGCGTGAGCATTGCCCCCGGAATTTCCAGCGCAAATGATCCCATGGCGAGCCACCAACCCACCTCGTTGCGCCGCGCCAAAAATGCCACTGACGCGCACATAATGAGTACCCCGAGGATTTTCAGCACCAAGGAAAATGCCTGCAGCGGGTTGAAAATGGGGCCGAACAGGATATCCATCACCCCACTCTATGTGGGCTCCGGCGACTTCCGGCGAGGTCCCCACGGTGATCCCTGCCGCAATATGGCCCGCAGCGGTGCGCACCGTGCTTGGATGGAATCAGACGCTCGAAAGGCGGTTCACAGCCATGGCCCGTGGAATATATGTCAGTGCCACCACACCCGGATCCGGCAAGACACTTGTGTCGCTGGGCCTGGCCGATGCCCTGCACCGGCATGCGGACAGGATCGGCTTCTTCCGCCCCATCACCTCGGCCCCCGACGCCGAAGCGGACCCCACGGTGGCGCTGCTGCGCCGCATGTACAAGCTCGACGCCGGCGTGTGCCGCAGCGCCATGACCGGCGCAGAGGCCCGGGCGCTGTTGGCGGCCGGCCGCCGCGAGGAAATTGACGCCCGCTGCGTGGAAATTTACAGCCAGATCGCCAAGAACGCCGACGTGGTCATCGTTGAGGGCACGGACCTCACCGGCCAGGACGCCGCCGTCGAATTTGACCTCAACGCCCGCCTGGCAAACAACCTGGGCCTGCCTGTCCTGGCCGTGATTGGTGCCCGCGGGCTGACGGCGGAGGAGACTGCCGACGCCGTGGATGTGGCCCGCAAGGAACTGGTCGCCGAAAACTGTTCGCTGCTGGCCATGATGGTCAACCGGGCTGAACCGGACAAAGTGGAGGCCATCAAGGCCGCCGTGCGCCCCGGGGCCAGCCACCGCCCCGTTTACGTCATTCCCGAGATCGAGGAGATTTCCCGTCCCACCGTGGCGGAGGTGGCCGCCAACCTGGGCCTGCGCCAGATTGCCGGGAGTTCCGAGCTGGAGCGGGACGTGCACGCCATCAAGGTGGCCGCCATGACAGTGGGGAATTTCCTGAACCTGCTGGAGCCCAACGACCTGGTGATTGTCCCGGGGGACCGGGCTGACGTCATGGTGGCGTCCCTGGCCTCCGCCTTCTCCCCTGAATTTCCTGTCCCAAGCGGCATGATCCTCACCGGCGGGCTTCCCCCGGACCCGCACGTGCTGCCTTTCCTGGCCCATGCCCCGTTCCCTGTTTTCGCGCACGACGACGACACGTACAGCACCGCCCGCACCGTCAGCGGGGTGCGCAGCGAGATCCACTCCGGCCAGCGCCGCAAGGTTGCCGCCGCCATGGGCGCCTGGGCCCGCAACGTGGACGAGGCCGAACTTTTGGAGCGTGTCTCCCTGCCGCGGCCGGCCACCATGACACCCCTGCGGTTCCTGCACGAGCTCATTGAGCGGGCCCGCAGCGAACGCAAGCACATTGTGCTGCCTGAAGGCGGTGATGTCCGCGTGCTCAGGGCAGGGGAGATCCTGTTCCGCCGCGATGTCTGCGAGCTGACGCTGCTGGGCAAGAGGTCAGCCATCGAGGAGCTCGCCGCGGCCCACGGCGTGGAATTGGGCGGCATTGCCGTGGTGGACCCGGAAACGTCACCGCTGCGCGAGGAGTTTGCCGTGGAGTACCAGCGCCTGCGGGCGCACAAGGGCGTGGACCTGGCCCGTGCCCGGGAAGTCATGGCGGACGGCTCCTACTTTGGCACCATGATGGTCCAGCGGGGCGAAGTGGACGGCATGGTCTCCGGCGCCGCCCACACCACGGCCAACACCATCCGGCCGGCGCTGGAATTTGTGAAGACCCGCCCCGGCGTCAGCATTGTCTCCTCCGTGTTCCTGATGCTGCTGGCGGACCGGGTGCTGGTCTACGGCGACTGCGCGGTGAACCCCGAACCCAATGAGGAACAGCTGGCGGACATTGCCATTGCCTCGGCGGCAACTGCCGCACAGTTTGGGGTGGAGCCGCGCATCGCCATGCTCTCGTACTCCACGGGGGGCTCCGGTGCCGGATCGGCCGTCGAGCAGGTGCGCCGCGCCACCGAGCTGGTGCGCAGCGCCCGTCCCGACCTGGCCGTGGAGGGCCCCATCCAGTACGACGCCGCCGTGGACGCCTCGATTGCCGCCTCCAAGATGCCGGCGTCGGAGGTGGCCGGGCAGGCAACCGTGTTCATTTTCCCGGACCTGAACACGGGCAACAACACGTACAAGGCAGTGCAACAGTCCTCCGGCGCCGTTGCCGTGGGGCCCGTGCTGCAGGGGCTGAACAAGCCCATCAACGACCTCTCCCGCGGCTGCACCGTGGAGGACATTGTGAACACGGTGGCCATCACCGCCATCCAGGCCCAGGTTTCGGCAAGCCCAACCACCGAACGCACCGAAACCACCGAACGCAAGGAACCCTAATGCGCGTGCTCGTCATCAATTCCGGCTCGTCCTCCCTCAAGTACCAGGTGCGTGACACCACCACCGATGAGATCCAGGCGAGCGGGCTGATCGAGCGCATCGGCGAGGGTGGCGGCGGCCCCGCCAACCACGGCGTGGCCATGGACCAGGTGGCGGCGGGGCTGGAAGGAATCCTGGCGCAGAAGCCGCTGGACGCCGTCGGCCATCGGGTGGTGCACGGCGGGGAGCGATTCAGCGAGCCTGTGCTCATCAACAATGAAATCACCCGGTCCATTGAGCGGCTGAACCCGCTGGCGCCACTGCACAACCCGGCCAACGTGCTGGGCATCCGCGCCATCACGGCGAAGTGGCCGGCGCTGCCCCAGGTGGCCGTCTTTGACACCGCGTTTCACCGGACCCTGCCCGAGTACGCGTGGCGCTACGCCGTGCCGGACTCGCTCTACCGGCAGTACGGGATCCGGCGGTACGGCTTCCATGGAACCTCGCACGAATTTGTCATGGGCCGGGCCGCGGAGCTGCTGGGCATTCCGGTCCCGGACTTCAATGCTGTGGTGGCCCACCTGGGCAACGGGGTCTCGCTGACCGCCGTCCGGGGCGGGGCCAGCGTGGACACCTCAATGGGATTCACGCCCCTCGAAGGGCTGGTGATGGGCACGCGCAGCGGCGACCTGGACCCGTCCATCCTGATTTTCCTGCAGCGCCAGGGCCTGTCTGCCGATGAGATTGACACCCTGCTCAACCGCGATTCCGGGCTCAAGGCGCTGGCCGGCAACAACGACATGCGGGCCATCGTGGAGGCTGCCGAGGCCGGGGATGCGCACGCCCGGCTGGCCCTGGACATCACCTCCTACCGGCTGGCGAAGTACATTGGCGGCTACCATGTTGCCGTGGGCGGCGCGCAGGCGCTGGTGTTTACGGCCGGGATTGGCGAGAACTCGGCGGCGTTCCGTGCCCTGGTGGTGGACCGGCTGGGCGCCTTGGGCCTGAAGCTCGACGCCGTTGCCAACCTTGAGCGGTCCGGCTCGCCGCGGGTGGTCAGCACCCCCGAATCGGCTTTCCCCGTCCTGGTGGTCCCCACGGATGAGGAGCGCGCCATCGCGGAGGCGACGGCCGCCGTCGTGCTCGGAACGGAGCAGCGGTAGGCTCTTTGCATGGTTGAAATTCCGTACCCGCTCACCACCGAACGCCTGGTCCTGCGCCAATTCACGCCGGCCGACCTGGAGCCCTACTACGCCTACCAGCGCCTGCCCGAGACCGCCCGCTACCTCCTGGGCGGGCCGCGCAGCTATGTGCAGTGCATGGCGCGCATTGCCAAGTACATCGAGGACCCGTTTGCCGGTCCGGGGGACTGGGCCACCTTTGCCGTGGAACGCGCGGGGCAGCCGGGCCTGTTGGGGGAGCTGGCGCTGAAATGGAACTCCGGCGGCAAGCCGGACAACGGCGTGGGGCCGGAACTGTTGGGGGAAATCGGCTGGACGCTGGCACCCGAGGCGAGGGGGCAGGGCTACGCCACGGAGGGTGCCCGGGCCGTGCTGGACCTGGCCATGGACACGCTGGGATTCCACCGCGTCGAGGCCCGCCTGGACGCCCGCAATTCCGCATCCGCTGCCATTTGCGAGCGGCTCGGCATGCGCCGGGAGGGCGTGCTGCGCGACAACATGTACCTCAAGGGCGAATGGACGTCCGAGGCCATTTACTCCGTGGTGCGGTCGTAGGGCGGGTTACCGCAGCTCCGTGGCCCCGATCGCGTCGGCCAGGAATGCGTAGTCCCAGGCGCGCGTCTTCCAGCCCTCGTACCGGCCGGACGCGCCGCCGTGGCCGCCGTCCATCTCGATCTTGAGCACAATGGGCTCGGTCCCCGTGGAAGTGGAACGCAGTTCCTGGACCCACTTGGCCGGCTCCACGTACAGCACCCGGGTGTCGTTGAAGCTCGTCACGGCGGCAATCTTCGGGTAGGCCACTGGGCGCACGTTCTCATATGGGGTGTACCCCTTCATGTACTTGTACACCTCCGGGTCCGTGATGGGGTTGCCCCATTCCTCCCATTCCAGGGCGGACAGCGGCAGCTCCGGGTCCAGGATGGTGGTCAGGGCGTCCACGAACGGCACCTGCGCCACGATGGCCGCGTACTTCTCCGGGGCCAGGTTCGCCACGGCGCCCATCAGCAGCCCGCCGGCCGAGCCGCCCATGGCACCGATCCGTGCCGGGTCCACCCAGCCGGATCCCGCCAGCCAGTCCGTGGCCGCCACGAAGTCGGTGAAGGTGTTCTTCTTGTTCAGCTTCTTGCCGTCCTCGTACCAGTGCCTGCCCATCTCGCCGCCGCCGCGCACGTGCGCAATGACAAAGACCACGCCGCGGTCCAGAAGGGACAGCCGGGGCACGCCAAAGCCGGGGTCCATGCTGACTTCGTAGGAACCGTAGCCGTACACCACGCCGGCGTTTGACCCGTCCCGGGCCAGGTCTGCGCGCCGCAGCACGGACAGCGGCACCCGCGTGCCGTCGCCGGCCACGGCCCACTCGCGCGTGGCCACATAATTTTCGGGCCGGTAACCGCCCAGCACGGGGGTTTCCTTGCGCAGCAGCAGTTCGCCGCCCGCCGTGCCCACCGGCAACACATAGTCGTAAACGCGCGGCGGCGTGAAATCGGAGGTGTAGACCAGCCGGATCACGGGGGACTCAAACTCGCTCCCGCCCATCGAGGCCGTATACAGTTCCTCCTCAAAGACAGGCTCGACGCCGGCCGCCTGGGCCGCGGTTCCCAGTCCGTCCAGGCGGGTCACCTGGACGCGCTCAATGGTGTCCTGGCGCAGCGACACCACCATGTGGGTGGCTGTGACGGTGGCGCCGTTGATGCGCACGGTCTCGTCATGGGCAATGACGGTGGTCCAGTCCTGATCCGCCAGGGGCTTGGCGAACTCCGCGGCGTCCACCAGGGAAATCATGGAATTGGCGGCGTCGCGGTCATGGGTCAGCAGGACCTTTTCGACACCCTCCCACAGGAACGGTTCGGCGTCGTACAGGACGTGCTCGCTGCGCGGGATGAGCGTCTGCAGGCCCTTTTCGGGGGCGGCGAAGTCCAGCAGGCGGGTTTCGCTGAACTCGGAGCAGCCGATGCTCACGGCCAGGTGGCGGCGGTCGGCGGAGAGGCCGAACCCCGTCCACATGGCGACGTCGTCCTCCTGGTACAGGACCTTGTCTTCGGAGACCGGCGTGCCCAGGACGTGGGTTTTCACCTGGTAGGGGCGCCAGGAGTCGTCGGCCACCATGTAGAAGAGCGTGGTGCCGTCGGGGGAGAAGGCCAGGCCGTAAAACGCCTTGTCGATGGTGTCCGGCAGCAGCTCGCCGGTGCGCAGGTCCTTGATCCGGACGGTGAACAGCTCGTCGCCGGCGTTGTCCACGGCAAAAGCGTACAAATTTCCGTCACGGGTCACGGCGGCACCGCCCAGCGAGAAGAACGGCTGCCCCTCGGCCTCGGCGTTGCCGTCGAGCAGGATGGCCTCGCCCGGGACGTCCACGCCGGGCTCCACCACGGGCGGCGTCCAGTCCTCGACGGCACTGCCGTCGCCGCTGGCCTTCACCCGGCACTGGATCGAGTAGGCGCTGCCCTCCACCATGCGGGCGTAGTACCACCAGCCGTCCTTGCGGCTCGGCACGGACAGGTCCGTTTCCTGGGTGCGGTTCTTGATCTCGTTGAAGATGTCCGTGCGCAGCTGTTCCTGGCCGGCCGTGACGGCGTCGGTGAATGCCTGCTCCGCGTTGAGGTGCGCCACCACTTCCGGGTTGTCCTTCTCGCGCAGCCACTCGTAATTGTCCGTGAAGGTGTCGCCGTGGTGGGTGCGCTCCACCGGCACCCTTTTGGCGACGGGAGCTGCGGCAGCTTCGGTTGCGGACGGGGTGGCTGCGGCATCGGGAAGGGTCATGGATCCACTGTATAGACCACTGCCCGGCGCGGCACGGGTGTATGCCCACAGCGGAGCGCGGGTTGACCGTGCGCCCCATCACATGGAATATTTATAGAACGAACGGTCGGTAATTTGGCGGCCGGGTCCCTGGCGGAAGCAATTGCCACGCCGCAGAGCACGTTCGAAGGGTACTTTCATGGCCACAGCATCACCACAGGCATTTTTGGTGGACGGCGTCCGGACGCCCGTGGGCCGCTACGGTGGCGCCCTCGCCGCCGTCCGGCCCGACGACCTCGCCGCCCTGACCATCAAGGAACTCATCACCCGGACCGGAATCGACCCGGCCGACGTCGACGAGGTCATTTTCGGCAACGCCAACGGCGCCGGCGAGGAAAACCGCAACGTGGCCCGCATGGCCTGGCTGCTGGCCGGCTTTCCCGACACCGTCCCAGGCATCACCGTCAACCGGCTGTGCGCCTCCGGCATGAGCGCCATCACGATGGCCAGCCACATGGTCAAGGCAGGGGCGGCGGACATTGTGGTGGCCGGCGGCGTCGAATCGATGTCCCGGGCGCCCTGGGTCATGGCCAAGCCGGAGAAGGCGTTCGCCAAGCCCGGCGCCACCTTTGACACCTCCATCGGCTGGCGCTTCAGCAACCCCAACTTCCTTTCCGGGGAGCTGTCCCGCGACGGCAAGATGACGTTCTCCATGTCGGAAACAGCCGAGGAAGTGGCCCGCGTGTACGGGACCTCCCGCGAGGACTGCGACGCCTTTGCTGTCCGCTCCCACGAGCTGGCACTGGCGGCCATTGCGGCCGGCCGGTTCCGGGACGAAATTGTGCCCGTGACGGTCCGCGGCCGCAAGGGCGACACCGTGGTCGACACCGACGAGGGCCCGCGCCCCGGCACCACCGCCGACGTGCTGGCCGGGCTGCGCCCCGTGGTCAAGGGAGGTACCGTGGTCACGGCGGGCAATGCCTCCAGCCTCAACGACGGCGCCTCCGCCATCATCGTCGCCTCCGAAGCTGCCATCCAAAAGTACGGCCTCACCCCGCGCGCCCGCATCATCGACGGCGCCTCAGCCGGCCTGGCCCCGGAAATCATGGGCATGGGGCCCGTCGCGGCAACCCGCAAGGTCCTCGAGCGGCAGGGCACGGGAATCAGCCAGCTGGCCGCCGTCGAACTCAACGAGGCGTTCGCCTCCCAGTCGCTGGCCTGCATGCGCGAGCTGGGGCTGGACACCGGCACCGTCAACAACGACGGCGGCGCCATCGCCCTCGGCCACCCGCTGGGCTCCTCCGGCTCCCGCATTGTCATCACCCTGTTGGGACGGCTGGAACGCGAAGCCCCCGGCGGACTGGGCCTGGCCACCATGTGCGTGGGCGTGGGCCAGGGTGCCGCGCTGCTGGTGGAAGGCCTGTCATGACGCACGACGCCGAGCCCCTCCTCGATCCCGCCGCGTTTGCCACGCTTTTGGTCACCGAGGCGGAAGACCGCGTGGCTGTCCAGCTCAACCGGCCAGCGGTGCGAAACGCCATTGACGCGCAGATGGTGGCCGAGCTGCACGCTGTCTGCACCCACCTGGAGGCCCATCCCAAAGTGCTGGTCCTGTCCGGGATACCGGGCGACGAGGCCGCCGGGACCAAGGGGATCTTCGCCTCCGGGGCGGACATTGCCGAACTGCGCGAACGCCGCCGCGACGACGCCCTGGCTGGCATCAACTCCGGCCTGTTCGACCGAATCGCCAAGCTCCCCATGCCCGTCATCGCGGCCCTGGACGGGTATGCACTGGGCGGCGGCGCCGAGCTGGCCTACGCCGCCGACTTCCGCATCGGCACCCGCGCGCTGCGCATGGGCCAACCCGAAACATCGCTGGGCATCATGGCGGCGGCCGGTGCCACGTGGCGGCTGAAGGAACTGGTGGGCGAGCCCGTGGCCAAGCAGATGCTGCTGGCCGGGCGCATCCTCACCGGGGAGGGCTGCCTGGCCGTGGGGCTGGTCACCGAACTCGTGGAATCCGCCGAACTGCTGCCGGCCGCCCACGCACTGGCGGACCGGATCGGGCTGCAGGACCCTTTGGCCGTGCAGGCCACCAAACGCGTGTTCCACGCCCCGCGCGAAGCCCATCCCGACATAGACAACCGCGAGCAGGCGGAACTCTTTGAGTCGCCCGCCAAATTCGCCCGTATGCAGGCATTTTTGGACAAGAGGAAGAAATGACCCCCACCCCCGACGCTCCCTCACCTTCCGGCGTGTTTTCCCCAACCCTCCCTCACTTTGTGGGGGTCCTGGGCGGCGGGCGCATGGGCGCCGGCATTGCCCACGCCTTCCTGATGGCCGGCTGCGAAGTGCTGGTGGTGGAGCGCGACGGCGACGCTGCCGCAGGCGCCCGTACCCGCGTGGAAGCCTCCGTGGCAAAATCCGTGGAGCGCGGCCTGGTCGGCAGCGCGGAGGCGTTCCTGGACCGGCTTTCAGTGTCCACCGACTATGCCGACTTTGCCGCCTGCGCGCTGGTTGTGGAGGCCGTCCCGGAAATCTGGGAGCTGAAGGTGGCCTCCCTGCAAAACGTGGAAAAGCACCTGGCGCCCACGGCGTTCCTGGCGTCCAACACCTCATCGCTTTCCATGAGCGGGCTAGGCGCCGAGCTGGAACGGCCCGGAAACTTCATCGGCCTGCACTTCTTCAACCCGGTCCCGGCTTCCACGCTGATCGAGGTTGTCATTGCCAAGCAGACCAGCCCCGCCCTGGTGACCACGGCGAAAGGCTGGGTGGAAGCGCTCGGCAAGACCGCCGTCGTGGTTAACGACGCACCGGGGTTCGCCTCGTCCCGCCTGGGCGTGATGCTGGCGCTGGAGGCCATCCGCATGGTGGAGGAGGGCGTGGCGAGTGCCGAGGACATCGACAACGCCATGGTGCTTGGCTACAAACACGCCACTGGCCCGTTGCGCACCACCGATGTTGTGGGCCTGGACGTGCGGCTGGAAATTGCCGAATACCTGGCGGAAACGCTGGGGGAGCGCTTTGCACCGCCGCAGCTGCTCCGGGACAAGGTGGCCCGCGGCGAGCTGGGCCGCAAAACCGGCAAGGGATTTTTCAACTGGGCATAGGCCCCGCGGATTCGAGGGAAACGGATGGACATGAAGACAGCTATTGAAACGGTTCCGAGCTACATCCAGGATGCCTGGTGGACTCCGGACGACGGCGCCGGGGGCACCGATGCGCGCGACGCCAGCACGGGGGAGGTCCTCGCCCGGGTTTCGGCCGAAGGGCTGGACCTGGCCGCCGCCGTCGAACACGGCAGGACCGTGGGGCAGGCCTCGCTGGGCGGGCTGACCATCCACGAGCGGGCCCTGAAGCTGCGCGAGCTGGCGCAGTTCCTCAACGGCCGCCGCGAGGACCTTTACGCAATTTCCGCCCGGACCGGCGCCACGAAGATCGACTCCATGGTGGACATCGACGGCGGCATTGGCGTGCTGTTCACGTTCTCCTCCAAGGGCCGGCGTGAACTGCCGAACGCCAACGTCATTGTGGACGGGCCGGTGGAGGTGCTCAGCAAGGACGGCTCCTTCATCGGCGAGCACATCTACACCCGCATCCCCGGGGTGGCCGTGCAGATCAACGCCTTCAACTTCCCTGTCTGGGGCATGCTGGAAAAGTTCGCCCCCGCCTTCATTGCCGGCGTGCCCACCATCGTCAAGCCGGCCACCCCCAGCGGCTACCTGGCGGAGGCGGCGGTGCGCGCCATCGTTGAATCCGGGATCCTGCCCGCCGGCTCCCTGCAGCTGATTTCCGGCTCCGCCCGGGACCTGCTGGACCGTCTGGACTACCGGGACATGGTCTCCTTCACCGGCTCCGCCAGCACCGCCAACCTGCTGAAGAACCACCCCAATGTGGCCCATGGCGGCGTCCGCTTCACCTCCGAGACCGATTCGCTCAACGCCGCCATCCTGGGCCCCGACGCCGTCCCCGGCACGCCGGAATTCGATGCCTTCGTCAAGTCCGTGGTCACCGAAATGACGGTCAAGGCCGGGCAGAAGTGCACGTCCATCCGGCGCACCATCGTCCCCAATGAGCTGCGCCAGGCGGTCATTGACGCGATTGGCTCGCGGATCACCGAGCGTGTGGTGGTGGGCGATCCCCGCGCCGCCGGCGTGACCATGGGGGCCCTCGCCTCGCTGGAGCAGCTGGCGGACGTCCGCTCCGCCGTCGAGACCATGCTCGCGGCCGGCGGCGAACTCGCCTTCGGCACCCTGGACGCACCCCGGGTGACCCTCGCGGACGGGTCCGTGGCCGCTGTCGCTGACGGTGCATTCATGTCCCCCGTGGTCCTGGGCTGGGCCGACCCCGAGTCCCCGGCCGTCCACACCCTGGAGGCCTTTGGCCCAGTCACCAGCGTGCTGGGCTATGACACGCACGACGGCGGCGCAGAGCAGGGTGTCGACGTCACCGAGGCCGTCCGGCTCGCTGCAATGGGGGCCGGGTCCCTCGTTGCCACCGTGTGCACCAACGATCCTGAGGTCGCCCGGCAATTGGTCACAGGCATTGCAGCCCACCACGGCCGCGTACTGGTCCTTAACCGCGAGGACGCCCGCACGTCAACCGGCCACGGCTCGCCCGTGCCCCACCTGGTGCACGGCGGGCCGGGGCGTGCCGGCGGCGGCGAGGAACTGGGCGGCATCCGCTCCGTCAAGCACCACATGCAGCGCACCGCCATCCAGGGCTCGCCCAACATGCTCACGGCCGTGACAGGTGTGTGGCACACGGGAGCTGACCGGGTGGCTGCCGGCGATCCGGAGTTCGGTGCCGTGGCCGGTGCCGTCCATCCGTTCCGCAAATCCCTGGCCGAGCTGCACATTGGCGACGCATTCGCCTCCGGGCTGCGGCAGGTCACGCTGGAGGACATCACGGCGTTCGCCGACACCACGGGCGACACCTTTTACGCCCACACGGATGCGGTTGCCGCAGAAAAGAATCCGTTTTTCCCGGGCATCGTGGCCCACGGCTACCTGCTGGTGTCCTGGGCGGCCGGGCTGTTCGTGGAACCCGCGCCGGGCCCCGTGCTGGCCAACTACGGGCTGGAAAACCTGCGCTTCATCACACCCGTGGCGGCCGGCGACTCGATCCGCGTGACCCTGACGGCCAAGAAAATCACCCCCCGCGTCACCGACGAATATGGCGAGGTCTGCTGGGACGCGATCCTGCACAATCAAAACGGCGAGATCGTGGCCACTTACGACGTGCTGACGCTCGTGGAGAAAGAGGACACGCTGTACAAGTAGGCAAGACCCTGTGGCGGCCCGGCATTTTTCCGGTGACTATCCGACGCGTCGGCCGCGGGCGGCCTTTGGCGTCTCCTTTACGTCACCTACAAAAAATGCCGGCTCCGCCACTGTCGGGATTACACGCGTCTGTCTATAGCTCCGTGACGTCCACGAGGTGGTCATAGAAGCAGACGTAGCCGGCGATTTCCGCGGCGGGTGGCAACGGCTTCTGGTAGCTCCAGGCCACATCCTCCCCGGACCCGCCCGCCAGCCGCCAGTAGCTGGCCACCCCCTTGTAGGGACACAGCGTTACGGAATCGGTGGGGATCAGCTGGTCCCAGTTCACGTCCGACGGCGGCACATAAATCCGCTCCGCCATGCCTGTCTCAAACACGAGGGCCGGTGTGGTGGATTCAGCCAGCGCCACGCCGCCGCTGCTGACCCTCACGTGCCGGGTGCTGTGCCGGATGTCGATGCGGTGGAAGGGGTCGCGCGGGTGGGCCTGCACGGAGTCGTCCTCCTCCAGCCAGCTGAATGCAGTGGGGTCAAATGCCACGTAGCCGGCGAGGTCCGGGTCGTCCAGCTCAAATGCGCCTCCCGCCGCGGTCTGTCCGCCGGACGAGACGTCCAGTGCCGTTCCCGGGGCGCTGTGCTGGCCAAAGGGAATGCCGGGGTGCAGTACAGGGGGCAGATCCGGTGACGGCGGCGTGGGCGGGGCAGGGCTCAGGACACCCACGACGTCGTTCGCCGGCACCGCGTAGCACGGCACCACCCGCCGTGGTTCCCAAAGCACCACGGCGCTGCGGGTGTCCAGCACGGGGACCCCGCCCAGCAGTGCGCGGATGTGTTTGGCGGTGGGTTCGTAGCGAAGCTCCGGCAGGAGTGCCCAGAGTGAGGCTGATATCTTGGTGGCCATGCCTCCAGCGTGCGCCGTGCCGGGCTGGCCGTCAATCC
This sequence comes from Arthrobacter sp. A2-55, assembly GCF_025548615.1. NCBI lineage: Bacteria > Bacillati > Actinomycetota > Actinomycetes > Micrococcales > Micrococcaceae > Arthrobacter > Arthrobacter sp. A2-55. The sequence goes on from NZ_JAJLOZ010000011.1 coordinate 17,375, forward strand.
AGTTGCCGCGGGTACCGTCCCCGGCGCCCCCCGACCGGCGTCCACCGCCCGGGGCCTGAGTCACGACATGCCGCGGTGGTATGTGTTGCGTCGCTCCGTTCGCGTGATGTCGTCACAGTAGGGCGGGGTGAACCAGGCGGTGCCACCGACGAGCCTGACGGTCCAGCCACGCTCGTGGAGATAGTGGTGGTGAAGGCTGCAGCAGAGGACGCCATTGTCCACGCTTGTCGCCCCACCGTCCTTCCAGGGGCGGATGTGATGGGCTTCCGCCCACTGCGGCGGCGCCATGCAGTCCGGATAGGCGCAGCCCATGTCCCGGGCGGCCAGGATCTTTCGTTGTGCGAAGGTGAACAGCCGCTGCGTGCGGCCAACATCCAAAATGCCGCCGTTGCTGTCGCGCAAAAGTTGGGTGACGTCGGCATCGCATAAGTCTTCCTCGAACAGGGCCAGGGGGACCCTGCCGCTGTACGGCACAAGGACCGTGCCGGCAGCAGCCTGTTGGTCGAGGTCTTCCTGGCTTGTGGAGAGGTAGAGCTGGGACTTCAGCCCACCGTTCAGGGGCAGCTTGTCAGTGCGGGCGGCCAAGCGGACGCAATTGATCAGCCCGTCGAGAAGTCTTTGGCCCCGGGTGCGCCTGTCCTGGACGGCCGGGTCGGTGCTTTTGGGGTCGATGGGGTTGAGCCCCTCCAGCTCCGCGTCGGAGCCGGGCTCGGGCACCAACACGCCGTCAACCAGGCGCGGCCACGGCTCTGCGCCGTCACCTTCAGGCTGCGGTGGCCAGTCCGGTGCGGGCCCCAAGGTCCAGGGGACTTCGGCGGCCTGGGATGGCCTGGCCCAGCCGTTGCCAGGGCCGCAGTCGAGGAGGTCCGGGATCCAGAACCACTTGTCGCCGAAAAAGCGGGGCGGGATGGCATGCGGTGGGGCTCCCGGAGGCGGGGCCGGAAGGTCTTGGGCTACCAGTGGCTGAGGCCAACCGGGCGATGCCCATGGGCTGATGGCGACAGAAGGCGGCTTAATCCAGGTGCTGCCGTCGTCCCCTGTGGACGGCGTCCACAAGGGCTGCCTCGGATCCAGGAGGACTGGTGGGGATTGCTGTGCTTGAGGTTCCTGCGGTACTGATGGAGATTGCTGTGGTGGCGGGGATTGCTGTTCTTGAGGTGCCTGCTGTGTCCGCGGGGATTGCGTGGTCTGCCCGGCACGGCCCACGTTCAGCAGTTCTGTCAAGAACTCCAGCTGGTCCGGACCGGGCCCGGCCGGATTGGCTTGCTGTTCCAAGCCCGCCTCATCGTCATTCGCCCGTTTGTCATTCGCCCGTTTGTCATCCGCCTGTTCGGCATCTGCCCCTCGACATCTTTCACCCTGGGACTCGTGGCCCAACCGATGCCAGCCATGAGGTGCTCATACTGGCGGATGGTTAAATGCCCGTCGATGCGGACCATTCCGCGCCATTGACGGCGGAAGAAGATGCCCTGCTTGGCCAAGAGCTCCGACTCGGACGGCTTTTGCCCGTCCGGGTCAAGGAGTGCCATGGCATGCGCGCCCAGGCGGCGGAGGAATTCAGGCGGCTCAACATCCGCATGCCCGGTGAGATTTTGTTCCAGTTCGCGCACCTTGTTTTCGGGAACGGTCCCCTCAGCGGCAAGGCGTGACGCCGCATCAACAAAACCGGAAATCATGACGGCCTGTTCAGCTGAAACCCGCCCGGAGAACAAGGCCGAGCCCAGCACCGGCTGAGTGGCCTCCGCCGTGACCTTCGTGAGGGCGTCGGTGGTGGGCAGGAAACGACTGGCCAGCCGGAGGCGGCGGGCAGATTCGGCGCGGCTGAGCCTGAGGGAATCGCTCAGGAATTCGCCGGGGGTCCGGGATCCGGATTCTTCGTAACGGCCGTCATCCATGCGGTTCGACAACTCCCCGGCGGCCTGGACCAGGAGGCCTTGCAGGTGCCGGTTGAGCTGCTCCAGCTGTTGGGCCCAGGCGACGGCCTCGGCATCCGTGAGGGTCCCAAGCTCAAGCCCCAAGGGCGAGGAAATGAGGGGTGGGGAAACAGGCGGCGAAGCAACAAGCGGTGAAGACGGTGCCTGTGCTGCTGAGGCGGCCCGCACTAGGGCGTTGGCAAGGCCCAAAAGCTGGTGAATGTGTTCACCAGCCGCGCTCCCATGCTGTGCGGAACCGGGCTCTCCCGGCGTCCTTGCCGTTGCTTCCATGCCTCCACACTACGCGGAAGCACTGACACTGTTCGAGAGAAATTCGAATATGTGGAAAACTCCACAACCTGCTCCACCTGTGGAGGGATGATCCCCGAAAAATCGCCGGTTCGCCGCCGCAGACGGCTACTTGTGCAGCCCTTGGAAGGACATGGTGATGACGTCGTCGGCCAGCTTTTCAGCCGAGAGCGGGCCCCCGGGCTTGTACCACTCCACGATGGAGTTGATGGTGCCAAACAGCAGCCGTGTGATGGTGCCGGGGGCGATGTCGGTGCGCAAGGAGCCTTCCAGCTGGGCAGTGGCGACCAGCCCCGTGATGGTGCGGTCGAAAACGCGGCGCCGGGCCAGGGCGTCGCGTTCCATCTCGGTGTTGCCGCGCAGGCGCAGCAGCAGGGTCACAAAGGGAAGCCGGTCCACCAGCACCCCGATGGTCCCCCGGAGCACAAACTCAAGGCGGGAGTCGGGCGGGCCGGACATGGCGCCGTCGAGCTTCAGGACGCCCTCCAGGCCGCCCATGGCCTCCTCCAAGGCCAGCCGCAGCAGTTCCTCCTTGGACGGGACATGGTGGTAAATGGCGGACTTGGAGATGCCCAGGTGCTCCGCCAGCAAGCCCATCGACGTGGCGTCATAGCCATGTTTGTTGAACACATCCACGGCAATCCGGAGCACTGACTGCTGGTCGTAGCCGGGGCGGCCGCGCTTCGAGGAGGACGTGGCGGTGGCAGGGGCGGAGTTGGGCATGGTTCCTAGTTTCTCACGGGGACTTCGGCTGGGGCTCAATCACCTGCCCTGGGCCCGGCCTTGGGGCGGTTGTCGTAGATCCGGCGGAGCTTGCCGTTGGAGCGTTCCAACGAGCCGGGTTCAACCACGTCGATCACGCAGGAGGACCCCACATGGATCTTGATTTGGGACTTCAGTTCGGCGGCGGCGGCCGCACGGTCCGAGGGGGTGGTGTTTTCACGCGGCTCAATGTGGATCGTCATCTCATCCATCCGGCCTGTGCGGGTCAGTTCCAGCTGAAAATGCGGGCTAAGCGCCGGAATGCGCAGGGCGATTTCCTCGATCTGGGAGGGGAACATGTTCACGCCGCGCAGGATGATCATGTCGTCGCTGCGCCCGGAAATGCGGGACATGCGGCGCATGGAGGGCCGGGCCGTGCCGGGCAGCAGGCTGGAGAGGTCCTTGGTGCGGTAGCGGATGATCGGCAGCGCCTCCTTGGTGAGGGAGGTGAACACGAGCTCGCCCTTGTGACCGTCGGGCAGGACAGTGGTGTGGTCGAAGGGGTCGATGATTTCCGGGCGGAAGTGGTCCTCCCAGATGTGGTTGCCGTCCTTGGTTTCCACCGATTCGCCGGCCACGCCAGGCCCCATGACCTCGGACAGCCCGTAAATGTCGCAGGCGTCCAGGTCCATGCCGACTTCCAGCTCGTGCCGCATTTCCTCGGTCCACGGTTCGGCGCCGCAGACGGCAAATTTCAGCGAAGTGCTGCGCGGGTCGATTCCCCGGTGGGTCATCGCGTCCATGATGGTCAGCAGGTAGGTGGGGGTGCACATGATGGCGTCCGGCTCAAAGTCCAGGATCAGCTGGATCTGCTTTTCCGTCTGCCCGCCGGACATGGGAATCACGGTGGTGCCCAGCGCCTCCGCGCCGTAGTGCGCGCCCAGGCCGCCCGTGAACAGCCCGTAGCCGTAGGCGTTGTGGACCTTCATGCCGGGCCGCACGCCGGAAGCCCGCATGGACCGGGCCACCAGGGACGCCCAAACATTGAGGTCGTTTTGGGTGTACCCCACCACCGTGGGCCGGCCCGTGGTGCCGGAGCTGGCGTGGATGCGCACCACCTCGCTCTGCGGCACGGCGAACATGCCAAACGGGTACTCCAGCCGGAGATCTTCCTTGGTGGTGTACGGAAACTTGGCGAGGTCAGGCAGTTCACGGAGATCGGAGGGGTGGACGCCGGCCTCGTCAAACTTGCGCTTGTACATGGGCACCCGGTCGTAGGCGTAGGCCAGGGTGTGCTGAAGCCGGCTGAGTTGGAGGGACTCCAGCTCCTCGCGGCCCATGAGTTCCGCTGCATCCAGCTGCGAGGGGTCGGTCTTGGTGGTGTCGGTCATCGATGACGGACCTTTCAATTCGTGTGTCTATTGGGAATGGTCCGGCTGCGCCCGCGGAATTCGGCCACCACGGTGGGGGAGCCGCCGTTTTCGGCAGTGACCTGCACGTCATACAGCCCGCTGCGGCCCTGCTGCTGGCGGCGGTTGGCGACGGCGGTGATCCGCTGGCCGGCGCGCGTTGGCGCCAGGAAATTGACGTCGACGCCGGACGCCACCGTCACGTGGCTGCTGTCACCCTGGGCGGAGTTGCAGGCCAGGGCAAAGGCGGAGTCGGCGAAGGCAAAAATCATGCCGCCGTGCGTGATGCCAAAGCCGTTCATCATCTCCGGCCGCAGCGTCATGGCAATGGTGGCGTGGCCGTCGCCGAACCCGAGGACCTCAATGCCCAGCCACTCGGACGCGTAGTCGTTCGACAGGATCGGGTGCTGGGCCCCGGCCTCGCTGGACGCCATGTGTTGCTCCTCACTTTTTCTTACCGAATGTTCATTAGGTAATACCCTCCGCACCCGTTCTGTCAATCCGGGCCCGGTGTGATTGACGAGGCGCCCGTCACACTATATTCTGAACGAACGGTCGGTAAATAATGATGGCACCACACTAGAGGAGTTTCCATGGCACGGATCGTGCAGCCGGCGGGCCAGCCCGCCCCCACCAACGCACCCAATGCACCGGACGCCCCAGCCTCGAATGACGCCGCGGGCCAGGCGAACTTTGACGCCATCATTGCCAAGGACTCCCGGGTGGAGCCCAAGGACTGGATGCCGGAGGCCTACCGCCGCTCACTGGTGCGCCAAATCTCCCAGCACGCCCACTCGGAAATCATCGGCATGCAGCCGGAGGCCAACTGGATCACCCGGGCCCCGAGCCTGAAGCGCAAATCAATCCTCATGGCCAAGGTCCAGGACGAGGCCGGCCACGGGCTGTACCTCTACTCCGCCGCGGAAACGCTCGGCACCACGCGCGATGACATGATGGACGCCCTGGTGGCCGGCAAGGCCCGCTATTCCTCCATCTTCAACTACCCCACCGTGACCTGGGCGGACATGGGCGCCATCGGCTGGATGGTGGACGGCGCCGCAATCTGCAACCAGGTGCCGCTGTGCCGCGCCTCCTACGGCCCGTACGGCCGGGCCATGGTGCGCGTGTGCAAGGAGGAGTCCTTCCACCAGCGCCAGGGCTTCGAGATCCTGCTGGAACTGGCCCACGGCACGCCGGAGCAAAAGGCCATGGCGCAGGATGCCGTGAACCGCTGGTATGCCCCGTCGCTGATGATGTTCGGCCCGCCGGATGACGATTCGCCCAACTCCAGGCAGTCCATGGCCTGGAACATCAAGCGCTTCAGCAATGACGAGCTCCGCTCCCGCTTCGTGGGCATGCTGGCCGAGCAGGTCAAGGTCCTGGGCCTGACCCTGCCGGACAGTGAGATCCGCTTCAACGAGGACACCAAAAAGTGGGAATACGGCCCCCTGGACTGGGAGGAATTCAAGGAGGTGCTGGCCGGCCGGGGCCCGTGCAACGCCCAGCGCCTGGAACGCCGCCGCTCCGCCCATGAGGACGGCGCCTGGGTCCGCGAGGCGGCCGCCGCCTACCACGACAAGCAGCTGGCCAAGCAGGCCGCCGAACAGAAAGCAGCAGCCTGACCATGAGTGAAGCAACCCCAACTGAAGGCACGACGGCGGCTGCCGGGGCAGGTGCCCACCGCTGGCCCCTGTGGGAAGTCTTTGTCCGTTCCAGCCGCGGGCTCAGCCACGTCCACGCCGGATCCCTCCATGCCCCGGACGCCTCCATGGCGCTGCGCAACGCCCGCGACCTCTACACCCGCCGCAACGAGGGTGTGTCCATCTGGGTGGTTCCCTCGGACGCCATCGCCGCCTCCGACCCGGACTCCAAGGGGGCCTTCTTTGAATCGCCCCAGGGCAAGGACTACCGCCACGCCACGTATTACACGAAGAGCGAAGGGGTGAAGCACCTGTGACGGCCGACATGCACGGAGGGGCCTCTCTCGGGGATTCCTCCGCCTCCGCCACGCGCATCACGCCCGGCTTTGCCCTGCGCCCCGAGGACATTGCGCTCGCGGCCAAGCAAGGCACGGCCAGGCCCGGCGCGGACGTGGCCGAGTATGCGCTGCGCCTGGGCGACGACGCCCTGATCCTGGCCCAGCGCCTGGGCCACTGGATCTCCCGTGCGCCGGAGCTTGAGGAGGACGTGGCCCTGGGCAACATCGCCCTGGACCAGCTGGGCCACGCCCGCTCCTTCCTCACGTATGCGGGCAGCGCCTGGGGCAAGTCCGAGGACGATCTTGCCTATTTTCGCCGCGAACCCGAATTCCGCTCCGCGCACCTTTTTGAGCAGCCCAACGGCGATTTTGCCGCCACCATTGCCCGGCAGTTCATTGCAGCCAGCTACCAGTTCCCGCTGTACCGTGAACTGGCCAAGTCCAGCGACCCCATGCTGGCAGCCATCGCCGCCAAGGCGGTCAAGGAAGTTGACTACCACCTGGACCACAGCACCCAGTGGGTGCTGCGCCTGGCCGGTGGCACGGAGGAGTCCCGGCGCCGCATGGATGAGGGGCTGAAGCTCATGTGGCCGTTTGTCGGCGAGCTCTTCGAGGACGATCCGCTGACCGCCAAAGTCGGGGACGCCGGCGTCGTGCCGTCATCGTTGAAGGAAGAATTTGACCGGGGCACCGGCGCAGTCCTGGCCGAGGCCGGGCTGGACGTGTCGGGCCACCCCATGGCCACGGGCGGGGGCCGCCACGGCCGCCACTCCGAATACCTGGGCTTCATCCTGGCGGAGATGCAGGTGCTGGCGCGCGAATTCCCCGGGGCCAGCTGGTGAGTGCCGTGCAGACCGAAACAAGGACGGCGCAGCAGCAGGCCTGGGAGGTTGCCGCTCGGGTATGCGACCCCGAAATCCCCGTCCTGACCATCGCCGACCTGGGCATCCTGCGCAGCGTTGAGGTGTACGACGCCGGGGCCCCGGGTGACGCTGCCCCGCAGCTTAGCGCACCCAAGCCTGCCGTGCAGGTCACCATCACGCCCACCTATTCCGGCTGCCCCGCCATGGAGGCCATCCGCGACGACCTGACGGCAGAATTCAGCCGGGAAGGCTACGCAAAGGTTGACGTGCTCATGGTGCTGTCCCCGGCGTGGACCACCGACTGGATGAGCGAAACGGGCCGGGCCAAGCTGGAGGCATACGGCATTGCCCCGCCCAGCGGGCACTCGCGCGCCGGCGGCCACAGCGGCCCCGTCCGGCTGGCCCTCCAGGTCAAGTGCCCGCAATGCCAATCGCTCAACACCCGCGAACTTACCCGCTTCGGCTCCACCTCCTGCAAGGCGCTGTACGTCTGCCAGGACTGCAAGGAACCGTTTGACTACTTCAAGGTGCTCTAATGACAGTTCCCGCAGACGCCACCGCCCGGCGCCGGGCCTCCTTCCACGCGTTGACGGTCAAGGCCGTCCGCAGGCTCACGGACGACGCCATCGAGGTCGCCTTTGACGTGCCAGCCAAGCTGGCCGGCTGGTACGACTACCTGCCGGGCCAGTATGTGGCCCTGCGCGTGCAGATGCCCGGCCCCGACGGCGTGGACCGCGAGGTGCGCCGCAGCTACTCCATCTGCGCCGTGCCCGAGCAATTTGAGGACGGCAGCTCCGAAGTGCGCGTGGCCATCAAGCGCGACATTGGCGGTGAATTCTCCACCTGGGCCAACGCGTCCCTGGCTGCCGGCGCGGTCATGGACGTCATGAGCCCCATGGGCGCGTTCATCTCCAAGCATGGCAGCCGGGCGGGGTCAGAGGCGGGCGTCTCCAATGTGCTCAACAGCATGAACCACCCGGAAACCCTGGCGCCCACGGCCGGAACGTACGTGGCCATTGCGGCCGGCTCCGGCATCACGCCCGTCATGGCCCTGGCCAAGTCCCTTTTGCGCGGCAACCCGGACACCCGCTTCGACCTGGTCTACGCCAACAAGGCCACCATGGACGTCATGTTCCTGGAGGAACTGGCGGACCTGAAGGACAGGTACCCGCAGCGCTTCGCCCTGCACCACGTGCTCTCCCGCGAACAGCGCATTGCCCCCCTGATGAGCGGGCGCCTCGACGCGGAGAAGCTTCAGGCACTGCTGGGCACCGCCATCCACGCCGACGACGTCGACGAATGGTTCCTGTGCGGGCCCTTCGAACTGGTGCAGCTGTGCCGGGACGTGCTGGAAGCGCGCGGCGTGCCCCGCGACAGGGTCCGCTTTGAACTGTTCACCACGGGCCGCCCCGACCGGCCCGAAGGCCAGGCCGGCCGGCCGGTCCTGGTGGATGAATCCGAGGAAACGTACAAGATCACCTTCACCCTCGACGGCCTCACGGCGGACATCCTCAGCCCCACCCACGCCCGCGAATCCATCCTCAACGCCGCCCTGCGCGTACGCCCCGACGTTCCCTTCGCCTGTGCCGGCGGCGTCTGCGGCACCTGCCGGGCCAAGCTGGTGAGCGGCACGGTGGACATGGAGGAAAACTACGCCCTCGAGCCCGACGAAGTCGCCAACGGCTACGTCCTCACCTGCCAGTCTCGCCCCACCACCCCCGAGGTCACCGTTGACTACGACGGCTGACGGCCCCGCGCCGCGGGCGGCGGAGCCGGCGGTTTGTGTAGGCGCGCATCGCGGCCGGCGTGGCGCGAAGTGAGCTCTGCGAACGGAGCGCCACCTCCGGTCGTGTCTAAGCGCCGGCAAACCGCCGGGCCGCCGCCGACAACGAGGAATCATCGCCACCAACCGAGGAGCAACCGTGATTGAGCTTTCCATTGCCGGCGGAGTGGCCGAGATTGTCCTGAACGCGCCGGAGAAGCTGAACTCGCTCAACGAGGCCGCGCTGGGGGAGCTGTCGGCTGCCTATGACGAGGCGGCGGAAGGCGCAGCAACAGGCGCCGTGCGGGCGCTGCTCCTGAGGGGTGAGGGCCGGGCGTTTTGCGCCGGGCGCGACATTGCAGGCGTGGAGGCAGCCACCGATGACGTCAGCGGCTACCTCGACGGGCTCCTGGCCCCGCTCATGAAGAAGATGGCAGCATTCCCCGCCCCCACGTTTGCCGCCGCGCACGGCGCCTGCCTGGGGGTGGGGCTGGGCCTGCTGGTTGCCACGGACGTGGTGTACGTGGCAGAGAACGCAAAGATCGGATCGCCCTTTGCGAACCTTGGCGCCACGCTGGATTCCGGCGGCCACTGGCTGTTCACCGAAAGGCTCGGCACCCACCGCGCGCTGGACCTGATCTACACGGCCGAGCTCATCAGCGGTGCCGAGGCGGTGGCGTCCGGGCTGTTCAGCCGGGCGAAGCCGGCGGAGGAACTGCTGGAATTCACCCGGGCGGCGGCGGCCAAGGCGGCCGGCGGGCCCACCCGGGCATTCATTGCCAGCAAAACCCTCGTGGCACAAATCCGCGACCGCAGGCTGGGACTGTGGGACGCCGTCGTGCTTGAAAATGCGGCGCAGGCCGAACTGTCCAAAACAGCAGACTACGCCGAAGGTTTCGCCGCCTTCACTGCCAAGCGCAAGCCGGGCTTCACCGGGAAGTAGCCGCCCCTACTTCCGTCCCGTGAAGTGCTCCATGGACTTGTAGACGCCGAAGGCGCGCCCGGCCACCAGGTCCCAGGCGGCCAGGGGCAGCACGCCGCGCAGGGCCGTGCTCAGCTTGACGGTCCACGGCATCATGAGGATGGGAGTGCCCTCCTTCATGGCCTGCCACACGCGCTTCGTCACGTCCGCAGGCTCCAAGAGCGGGGTCAGCAGCGGCCCGCGGGCGCCTTCAAACATGCCGGTCTTGATGTAGGACGGGCAGAAGGTGGTCACCCTGATGTGGCGGTGGCCGGTCTGCGCCAGTTCCAGCCGGAGCGAATCGCTCCAGCCGATCACGGCCCACTTGGAGGACGAGTAGACACTCATGCGCGGGTTGGCGAGCAGCCCTGCGGCGGAGGCCACGTTGACTATGCGCGAGGGCCGCCCGCCCGCGATCATGGCGGGCAGGAACTCGCGGGTGATGTGCATCAGGGCCAGCGTGTTGATGGCCATCGTGGCGGCAATGTCCGCACGCTGGTCGTGTTCCCAGAAGTACTTGCCCCGCACTATTCCGGCGTTGTTGATGAGGATGTCCGGCGTGCCGACTTCCGTGCGCACTCTTTCTGCGGCAGCCTCGATCGCCTCAAGCTTGCCCACATCCACCACATATGAGTGGATCTCGGAGCCGCGGCCGGCAAGCTCCGCCGCGGCCGCCTCCAGCAGTTCACCGTTGATGTCCCACAGCACCACATGGGCGGCACGGTCCGCTACGGCGAGCTGGGCGTACATCTTCCCCATGCCCATGGCGGCGCCGGTGATGAGGACGGTGGTTCCAGCGAGGGATGCGAGGGTCTCGGTCATGGGGTTCCTGACGACGGAGAGGGGATGAGCTTGCCGGGGTTCATGATGCCTTCGGGGTCCAGGGTGTCCTTGATGCTGCGCAGCACCTGGACGCCCAGGTCCCCGATTTCAGCGCGGAGGTAGGGTGCGTGGTCCAGGCCGACGGCGTGGTGGTGGGTGATGGTGGCGCCCGCGGCAACGATGGCGTTGCTGGCCGCCGCCTTGACGCGGGCGTTTTGGGCCAGCCCGTCCTCCTCCAGCCCGGCGAGGAAGGTGAAGTAGAGGGAGGCGCCGTCGGAATAGACGTGCGAGATGTGCGTCTGGACGTACGCGGCGGCGCCCCTGGCCTGGAGCGCGCCGAGGATGGCACCCCGAACGCTGCGGTAAGTGTTTTCGAGGCGCCCCCAGGTGGCGGCAGTCTCCAGCGTCTCCACGTAGACGCCCCGGGTCAGCAGCTCGTCGCGCAGGTACGGCCCGCTGAACCGCCCGTGTTCCCATGACTTCCCGGGCAGCGGCCCCAGGGCAATGCCGCCGGCCTGCCGCAGGATCCGGGCACTGCGCCGCTTGCGGGCGCGTGCCCGGCCCGCATCACCTTCCCACACAAACAGTGCCAGCGCCGGCGTCTTCTGGCCGCGGACGGCGAGGCAGCGGGACAGTGCGCCGGTCTTCGCCCCGCCCAGCCTGCAGGTCGACGCAGTTTCATCCGTATCGCTGAGCCGGCACACCTGCGGCATGTCGCCCCGGGCGCCGTCCTGCCGGAGCTTGCGCAGGGCCTCCGCCCCTGCCTCAAAGGTGGGGAAGGACCATGCGCCGTACACCTTGGCCTGCGGTGCGGGGACCACCTTGACGGTGGCCTGCGTAATCACACCCAGTGTGCCTTCGCTGCCCAGCACCACGTCGAGCAGTTTGGGCCCGGCGGCCGATCCCGGCGCCAGGGAGCCGGCGTCGAACGGGCCCGCGGGCGTTTCGAGGTGGGCGGCCTTGACCAGCTGGTCCAGGCGTCCGTAGCCGGTGGAGGCCTGTCCGGCGGACCGCGTGGCCACGTAGCCGCCCAGCGTGGCCTCCTGGTGGCTTTGCGGAAAGTGCCCCAGCGTGAAGCCGTGCGGGGCCAGCGCGGCCTCGATGGCCGGGCCGCGGATCCCGGCCTCGAAGGTGGCGGTGCGGGAGGCCGGGTCCACGTGGAGCAGCCGGTCCAGGCGCCGCAGGTCCAGGGTGAGGGTGCCGGAAAACTGCCCGCGCAGCGGTTCCACCCCGCCCACCACGGAGGTCCCGCCGCCAAATGGCACCACCGCCACTTTGCGCTTCACGCACAGGGCCAGGACGGCGCCCACTTCCTCGCTGCCGCCCGGGTAGACGACGGCGTCCGGGGCGCCGAGGGCATCCCCGCTGCGGCGCCGCAGCAGGTCCTGGGTGCTCTTGCCGCCAGCGTGGAGGATGCGTTCCGCCGCCTCCGTCGACACGTGCCCGGGCCCCACAATGTCGCGCAATTCCGCCAGCACGGATTCATCCAGTGCGGGTGCGGACAGTCGGACATCGGCGAGGGCCGTGGGCGGGTGATTGGCCTCGACGCTTGCCAGCCCCAGCGTGCGGCGCAGGAACTCGAGGGCGGAGGCGCTCAGCGGCCGGGCGCGGGAAGGGTCGCCCCAGCCGTACCAGACCGACTGGGGGATTTCCTCTGTGAGGTGGGTCACCATGAGATACAGTGTGACACATGAAGTCACAACGTACCAGCACGCCGGCTGATGACAGGCTGCTGGCGGCCACGCGGGAGGCCGTGGTGGTCCACGGCGTCCGGCGGACCACTGCGAATGACATTGCCGAGAGGGCGGGCATCTCCCGCATGACGTTTTACCGGCGGATGGGCTCGGTGGACAACGCGGTGCTGGCCGCGCTCACCGAGGAGTTTCGCCGCTACGCAGGGGTGGCGGGCCGCCCGGTGGCGGGCCACCCGGCGGCGGGCCACCCGGCCTCAGGCACTGCCCGCCGCCAGCTGGTGCACTTCGCGGTGGAAAGCGTGCGGGTGTTCGCCACCTCGGAGCTGATCGCCTCCATAGCCGAGCGCGACCCCGAATTCCTGATCCCCTACGTGACCGACCGCTTCGGCGCCAGCCAGCAGATTGTCCTGGACAGGCTGCAGGCACTGCTGGACGCCGGCGCCGCCGACGGCAGCATTGAGGCCTCGGCCGGCACAGCCACCACGGTGCTGCTGGCTGTCCAGGGCGTGGCGCTCTCCTCCCGGGTTTTGCTGAAGTCGGGCTCGTTCGAGGGCACCGTCGCTGAACTGGGAAAGATGCTGGAACGGTTCCTGACGCCGTCGGGCGCCACGGCTGACGGCGCCGTTCGGGCCGGAGGGGAGTGACCGTGGCCAACCCCACGTGGATCAATGACACCACGCGCCGGAGTTCCCTGGACCATCTGGCCGGGCACCCGGTGGACGTGGCCGTGGTGGGCGGCGGCATCACCGGCGCCGGCGTGGCGCTGGATGCCGTGAGCCGCGGCCTGAGCGTGGCGCTGGTGGAAGGCGGGGACTTCGCCTCCGGCACCAGCGGCTACAGCTCAAAGCTTATCCACGGGGGCATGCGCTACCTGGCGTCGATGAACTTCGGCGTGGCCTGGGAATCCGCCGTGGAGCGGCGCTGGCTCATGGAGCGGATCGCCCCGCACCTGGTCCGCCGGCTGGGGTTCGTCATTCCGGTCACCCGCGGCAATCCTGCCTGGGAGCCTGCCGCGGAGGCGTTCGGAACGGTCCTCTATGACGTGCTCCGCCGGTTCTCGGGGCTGGGCTCCGCTGTGCTGCCGCGGCCCCGGCTGCTGGCCCGCCGGGACGTGGCGGCGCTGGCTCCCGCCCTTGACATGGAGTTGGTGCGCCGCGGGATTCTGTACTGGGACGGACAGGTGGTTGACGATGCACGGCTGGTGTTTGGCGTGATCCGGACGGCGGCCGGGCTCGGGGCGCATGTGCTGCGGGACGTGAACGCCAGCGCCCTGACGGCCACGGCGGTCCATGCCGTGGACACCCGGACGGGTGCCGGCGTCACGGTCAATGCGCGCGTGGTGGTCAACGCGACGGGCGTGTGGGCGGCCGGCTTTGAGCCGGAGTTGTCGGTGACCCCCAGCCGGGGCACGCACCTGGTGGTCGGCGCGGAGCGGCTGGGCTACCCGCAGGCTGCACACACCGTGCCGGTGCCGGGGCACTTTGGCCGCTATGTATTCGTCCTGCCGCAGCCCGGTGGCCTGGTGTACATCGGGATTACGGATGAGGAGGACCGTGGTGCGGATGGGCACCACCCTGCGGTTCCCGAGCGCGACGTCGGCTTCCTCCTGGACATTGTCAACACCACCTTGGCCGTGCCGCTGTCGCGCGGCGACGTGGTGGGTTCCTTTGCGGGGTTGCGGCCCCTCGCGGAAGGGGCGCACGGCCATGGAGATGGCGGCACCGCCGACATCTCGCGCCGGCACCTGGTCCTGAACGTTCCGGGTGCGCCCATCACGGTGGTGGGCGGGAAGCTGACCACGTACCGGCGCATGGCCCAGGACGCGGTGGATGCGGCGTCGGCGAGGCTGGGCGTCTTCGCCCCGTCCCGCACCAGGACGCTGCCTTTGGTGGGGGCTGCCCTTGCGCCGGAGCTGGCAGCCGTGGACGCCCCGGCCAGGCTGGTGGAGAAATACGGCACTGAAGCCGCCAGTGTCCAGGAATTCCAACGGCTGGATCCGCTGCTGGCGGAGCCATTGTTTTCCGGCTGCGACACTACGGGCGCCGAACTATTGTTTGGCATCCTTGCTGAGGGCGCAAGCAGCGTGGAGGACCTGCTGGAGCGGCGCACGCGGCTTTCCTTTGTGCCCGCGGAAGCCGCCAAGGCGCGCGGGCGGGCCGCGGAAATTCTGGCCCGCGCAGGCACTTTCGGGGCTGCACAGTGAGCGCCGCAGCCGGCGCGGTCCCAGGCGCGGTCTCCGGCGGCCTTCCGTCGGGAGGGGGTGCGCTGCTGCTGGTCAATCCGACGTCCGGACATGGCCGCGGGCTGCGGCACCTGGACCGGACGGCAGCTGCACTGCGGGCCGCGGGATGGGCCCCCACGGTGTCCGTCACCCGGAGCCTGGCGGATGCCACGGCCCAGGCGCGGGCGGCCGCCCCCGGCAGCCTGGTGGCCGTGCTTGGCGGGGACGGCTTCCTCGGTGCGGCCGCGGCGGGCGCATGCGAATCGGCCGCCGTCGTCCTTCCCCTGGCAGGCGGCCGGGGCAACGACACAGTCCGCCGGCTGGGCCTGGACCTTGACCCCGTCAAGGCGGTCCGGGGCATGGGCAGCCTGGTGGTCCGCGAGCTCGACCTCGGGCTGGTCAACGGGCGCCCGTATTTCGGGGTGGCCAATGTGGGCTTTGACGGTCTTGCCAACGAGTACGGCAACAGCGCCCGGCTGAACCTGGGCCCATTCGTCTACCTCTATGGCGGGATTAAGGCCCTGCTCGACTGGAAGGATGTGACGTTCACGCTGGCCGTGGACGGCATCGAGACAACGTTCCCGGGCTGGTTTGTCGCCGTCGGAAACGTGGGCCAGTATGGCGGCGGGCTGGGCATCTGCCCCCGGGCCCTAGCCGACGACGGCCTGCTCGACGTGGTTTCCCTGGGCCGGGCGTCGGCCCTGGGCGTCGCAGCCACGTTTGTGCGGTCCTACCGGGGCAGCCACCTGCGCCAGCCGAACGTCAGCTTCGTGCGCGGCCAGCGGGTGGAGATCAGCGCCAACCGGCCCCTGGCCATCTATGCCGACGGCGAGAAGGTGGCGGCCCTGCCGGCCGTCGTCGAACTGGCGCCCCGCGCCGTCAAGGTGCTGGTTCCGCCGGGCTCGCCTGTCCTTGGCTAGGCGTGGCGTCAGTTCAGCGGGCGGGTTCCCTCCGGCAGGACGCCGTCGTTCATCAGCTGCGTGGCGGCGTCGGCAATGGCGGTCAGGGCCACCCGCTGGATCCACGGGCCGTAGGAAATCCTTGCCACGCCCAGTTCCTGAAGCTTGGACGGCGTGAGTGAGCCGGGGACGTTGATGACGCTCACCTTGCCGCGCCCGATCCCGGCCACCAGTGACTTCACCGTGGGTTCGTCGAGCTTGCCGGGGACAAAGATGCAGCTGGCGCCGACCTCAAGGTAGGCGCGGCCGCGTTCGACGGCGGCCTCCAGGACCTCCCTCGGATCGCGGTCGGCGCCACGCAGGAAAGCATCGGTGCGGGCGTTGAGGACAAAGTCGATCCCCTCGGCGGAGCCGGCCCGGGCGGCCTGCTCCATGCGGGCGACCGCCTGGGGCAGCGGGATCATTTGGTCCTCGATATTGGCACCCACAATGCCCACGCCGATGGCCCTGCGGATGGTCTCAGCGGGGTTGCCGTAACCGCGTTCCAGGTCCGCCGTGACGGGCAGTTCCGTTGCGGCGGCTATGCGGCCCACGGCCTCGATCATGGTGGCGACGGGAATGTGCTCGCCATCCTCATAACCGTAGGAGGCCGCGATGGAATGGCTGGCGGTGGCCAGGGCCTTGGTGCCGGGCAGGTCCGAGATCACCCTGGTGCTGATCACGTCCCACACATTGGCCAGTTGCAGGATTTCCGGGGCCTGGTGGAGCCGGAGGAGTTCGGTGGCTTTGCTTGCTGTGCTCATGGATCGAGCCTAGCCCTCATTGGGTGCGGCGTCAGGGGGTGTGGGGGACGGTGTCCTCCTCCTCCACAACCACGGTGTTGACCATGTTGTTGATCTCCTCCGTGGTCAATGCCACGTGCACTGCCCAGATGTAAATGATGGCGCTGAAGACGGCCGTGGCCACGATGTCCCAGTACAGCGGGAACCATGGGTGGGCCAGCGGGCCGAAGTCGCTCAGGTACACGATCAGGCCCATGCTCACCAGGTAGACGGGCAGCCATTGGGCGGCCCTCCAGTCCATTTGCGGCTTGGTGGGGTTCAGCCCGAACACCCTGTTGCCGACCAGGATGACGTAGCCGATAAGGATGGCGACGCCCAGCTTCCAGTCCGTGTTCCAGCCGGTCCACAGGATCAGCAGGTTCGCCACGATGAAGGCCAGGGGCGACATGACGGTGGCAGCCGGCAGCCGGTAGGGCCGGTCCTCGTTCGGCAACCGGCTCCGGAAAACTCCCAGGGCCAGGGGTGCGCCGGCGTACATCAGCACGCTGGCACTGGTGATCAGCCCGACAATCGACTGCCAGGTGGGGAACGGCAGGAAGCAGACGCAGCCAATGACGAATGCGGCAATCAGCCCCACCCAGGGGACCCCCGCCTTGTTCGTCTTCTCAAAGACCACCGGCACGTAGCCGTTGCGGCTGAGCCCATAGGAAACCCGGGACGACGCCGTGACGTAAATCAGTGCGGTCCCACCGGGGGAGATGAGGGCGTCAATGTAGAGGATGGAGGCCAGCCAGCCAAAGCCCACCAAGGTGGCGATGTCGGCAAATGGACCCGTCATGGCGGTGTACAGGCCGTTGGTCCAGGTGGTGCCGATCTGGGAGGCGGGCAGTGCCACCAGGAACGCAAACTGGACCAGCAGGTAGATGATCACGCCGATGATGGTGGAACCGATGACTGCCCGGGGAATGTCCCGTTTCGGGTTCTTGCTTTCCCCGGCCAGCTGGTCCGCCTGCTCAAATCCCAACAGCGCAAAGACGATGCCGCCGGTGGAGACGGCGGACAGGATGCCCTTGACGCCGTCCGGGTCAAAACCGTTGGCGGCCGTGATGTTGCCGGGGTGGAAATTGAACACCGCCAGCATGAAGATGGTCAGCAGCGGCACGCCAACCTTCCACCAGGTCGCGGCACTGTTGACGGTGGCCAATTTCTTGATGCTCAGGAAGTTGATGGCGGTCACGAACGCCATGAGGAGGATGGCGACCGTGAGGCCGTTGCCGGTCAAGGTTGGTTGCGGACCGGCTGCGGTCTGCTTAATGACCAGCCAGGACTTCGCAAAGGAATAGTGCCCGGCGTAGTTGATCATGGCCTGGACCTCAATGGGCGCCACGGTGGCCGCCTGCACCCAGGAGAACCAGCCAAACGATGCCCCGACGGCGCCGCCAAAGGCGTAGTGCGGGAAGCGAGCCGTGCCGCCGGACACGGGATACATGCCACCAAGCTCCGCGTGCGGAAGGGCCAGGATTAAAATGCAAACGCCGCCAATGACCCAGGAAATCATGGCGGCGGGGCCCGCAATCTGCAGGGCGTCCTTGGCCCCGAATAGCCATCCCGAGCCGATGATGGAGCCGGTGGAGGCCCACAGGAGCCCGATGAATCCGATCTCACGTTTTAGGCCCGGCCTGGCGCGGGTTGGTGGAACAGGTGTCTTCAGAGTTGCCATGGCTTGCTCCCATTCTCAGTGTCCCCGAACCAGAATGCGCTCGGGCGGAATAAAGGTCAATGGGAAAAATGTGATTCATGGCATATTCATGGTCTAATCGCGCGCGTGTACTAATGAGTGGGGGCCCCGCGCGGCCCGCCTACCGCGCGTCCAGGTCCTCAAAGATGAGGAAGGTCTGGGTGTCCTGCACGCCGGCCATGGACTGGAGCTGGTCAAAGATCACCCGGCGCAGGCCCGTGTTGTCCTCGGCCCGCACCAGCAGGATCACGTCGAAGTCCCCACCCACCAGGGCAATGTGCTGCACTTCGGGGATGGCGCGCAGTTCCTCCTTGAGTTCGCGCCAGGAATGCTGGCTGACCTTCAGGGTTACGTAGGCCGAGGACTTCAGCCCTGCCTTGACGGGGTCCACCAGGGCAGTGAACTTGGTCAGCACCCCGGTGGACGTAAGCCGGGAAATACGCGCATAGGCGTGGGCGCGGGAGATGTGCACGTTCTCCGCCACCGTGGTCACGGACAGGCGGCCGTCACGGGTGAGCTCGGCAATGATCTTCCTGTCCACGTCATCGAGGGGGACCGGGGCGTTCTCCGGCATGGGGCTCCTTGGGTGGGTGAAGTGGGGTGCGCGCCGGGGCGGGTGCCCGCCATAAGACAACAGTGGCAGGTAATGCACATCACAGTGCTGTTTTGTCTTTCAGAATACGGCAATTGATCGCATTATTCCAGAGTTTGGCGGCCTTGTGGATACAAAACGATCCAGGAATCCATACTTGAATAACGGAACATCTTTGCCTAAGCGCACCTCCCGGAAGGAGTGGGAATTCAATGACGAACCACCCGGAATTTATGGAATACCCCGGCAACGCCGGCCGCGCCGAAGGCTATCTGCTGCCCTCTGAGGAGCCGGTCCAGCTGATTGCGGCCGACGGCAGCGCCACTGGCAACGACGGCTACAAGGAGCCCTACCCGCTGCCCGGGCCGGCAACGCTGGTGGAGGGCTACGGCCGCCTGGTCATGGGGCGGCGCGTGAATGAACAAGCGAACGCGCTGGTCCGGCAGGGGCGGATGGCGGTGTATCCCTCCTCCACCGGGCAGGAAGCGTGCCAGGTGGCCGCCGACATGTCCCTGCGCGGCAGCGACTGGCTCTTTCCCACCTACCGCGACACCGTGGCCATCCTGGGCCGCGGGGTGGATCCCATGGAAGCCTTCGAATCCCTGCGCGGGGACTGGCACAGCGGCTTTGACCCGCACCAATACAACACAGGCCTGCCCACCACGCCCCTTGCCACCCAGTTGCTGCACGCCGTGGGCGTGGCCCATGCCGCCAAGCTGCGCGGCGAGGACACGGTGGTACTGACCCTGTGCGGCGACGGCGCCAGCAGTGAGGGCGACTTCCACGAAGCCCTGAACTTCGCCGCAGTGTTCCACGTGCCCGTCGTGTTCCTGATCCAAAACAACCAGTACGCCATCTCCGTGCCCCTCATCCGCCAGTCCGTGGCGCCCTCGCTGGCCCACAAGGCCGTTGGCTACGGCATGCCCGGGGAGCGCGTGGACGGCAACGACCTCGCGGCCCTGCTCGCTGTGGTGGGGCACGCCGTCGAACGCGCCCGCAATGGCGGCGGGCCCTCGCTCGTGGAGGCGCACACCTACCGGATGGAGTCGCACACCAACGCCGACGACGCCACCCGCTACCGCACCGCAGCGGAAGTGGCCCAGTGGGTCCCGAAGGATCCCCTGCTGCGGCTGCAAAAGTACCTGCACGACGCCGGGCACCTGGCGCCCGCCGACTCCGAACGTTTCGCCGCAGACGCCGAAGCCGTCGCCAAGACCCTGCGCGACGGCCTGAACACCGAAACCGTCCCGGACCCGGCGGAACTGTTTTCCTTTGTCTACTCCGAGCCGACTCCGCAGCTGCGTGAGCAGGCCCGCCTGCTGGTGGACGAGCTCTCCGCCGGCCAGTCCCTGGAAGGAGCGCTTCGATGACCACCATGGCGCACAAGCCCCAGCCCCAATCCGGCACCGCAAGCCCTGCCGCCGAGCCGGAACTCTCCGGCGTGCAAACCCTCACCTTTGCCAAGGCGCTGACCCTGGCCATGGCCGACTCCATGGCCGTGGACCCTTCCGTGCTGGTGTTTGGCGAGGACGTGGGCACGCTGGGCGGCGTGTTCCGGGTGACCGACGGGCTGACCCGGCGTTTCGGCGAGGACCGCTGCTTTGACACCCCGCTGGCAGAATCCGGGATCATCGGGATGGCCACGGGCATGGCCATCAACGGCATGAAGCCTGTGGTCGAGATGCAGTTCGATGCCTTTGCCTACCCGGCGTTTGAGCAGATCACCAGCCACGTGGCCAAGATGGGTAACCGCACCAAGGGAAAGGTCCGCCTTCCCATCGTCATTCGCATCCCCTACGCGGGCGGCATTGGCGGAGTGGAGCACCACTGCGATTCCTCCGAGGCCTACTACGTCCACACGCCCGGCCTGACGGTCCTGACGCCGTCGACCGTCACGGATGCCTACACCATGCTCCGGGACGCCATCGCCTCACCGGACCCCGTCATCTTCCTGGAGCCCAAGAAGCTGTACTTCTCCAAGGACACCGTGGACGTGGATGCCCTGCGCGCCCGGTACGGCGCCGGCAGCACGGCCCCCAGCACCATTGGCCGTGCAGTCATCGCCCGCGAAGGCTCCGACGCCACGCTCATTGCCTACGGCCCGTCCATGGCGGCAGCGCTCGCCGCCGCTGAAACGGCTGCCGCCGAAGGCCGCTCCCTGCAGGTGGTGGACGTGCGCTCCCTGGTGCCGTTCGACGACGAAACCGCCTGCGCCGCCGTCCGCTCCACCGGGCGGGCCGTGGTCATCGCGGAAGCCCCGGGCTTTGCATCCATGGCCTCCGAGATTGTGGCCCGCATCCAGGAACGCTGCTTCCACTCGCTGGCCGCGCCCGTGCTGAGGGTCACCGGCTTCGACATCCCGTTCCCGGCACCCCGGCTGGAAAAGTACTACCTGCCCGGCGTGGACAGGATCCTGGACACCGTCGAGGAACTCCAGTGGGAGGAATCATGAGCCTGCAGGTCTTCATGCTGCCGGACCTCGGCGAGGGGCTGGTTGAAGCTGAACTGGTCACCTGGCTGGTGGCCGTGGGCGACACCGTCCACGTTGACCAGCCCATTGCCGAAGTTGAGACCGCGAAGTCAGTGGTCGAGGTCCCCTCGCCGTTCGAAGGCGTCGTGGACACGCTGCACGGCGCCGAAGGGGACACCCTGGTGGTGGGCAAGCCGCTGATTTCGGTGGCTCTCCCGGGTGCAGCCCCGGCGCCCGCAGTCGGGGCACCAGCAGCCGGGGCGCCAGCGGCACTCGACGCTTCGACACCTCAGGCCCCGGCACCTGTGGCCGAGAATGTGGGCGGGTCAGGAAACGTCCTGATCGGCTACGGAACGTCGGGGCATGGCGGTGCCGGGCGCACACGGCCCTCCCGGCTGCACAGGATCAACCAGCGCGCGGCGGTTGGGAGCGCTGCTGCCACCGTGCCGACGGCGCGCGCCACGGCCCCCCTGGTGGTGTCGCCCCTGGTGCGGAAGATGGCCCACGATTCGGGCCTGTCCCTGGCCGAGATTCAGGGCAGCGGGGCGGACGGGCTGATCCGGCGCCGCGACGTGGAGGCGGCTCTGGCCCTTGCTTCGGCGCCTGCCGCTTCGGCGCCTGCTGCCTCCGCACCGCTTGAGGCGCCTGCCGCTCCCGCACCGCTTGAGGTACCTGCCGCTGGGCTTGCCGTGGATTCCCGGACCGGGTTGCAAGTGCTCTCGCGCACCGCCCTGACAGGCGTGAAAAAGGCTGCCGCCACCGCGCTGGCCCGCAGCCGCCGGGAGATTCCGGAAGCCACCGTATGGGTGGATGTGGACGCCACGGCGCTCGTGGAACTGCGGGCCGGGCTGAAGGCCAAGGACGGCTCCGCGCCCAGCCTGCTGGCCTTCGTGGCGCGGTTTGCCACGGCGGGCCTGGCACGTTTCCCCCAGCTGAACACGCAACTGGTCAGCGAGAACGGCACGGACACAGTTGTCGAATTTGACGGCATCAACCTTGGCTTCGCCGCGCAGACCGACCGCGGCCTGATGGTGCCGGTGCTCCGCGGCGCCCAGGGCCGCAGTGCCCGTGAACTGGATTCGGCCATCAGGGCCGTGACCGGCAAGGCACGCGAGGGCAAGGCCGGCCCGGCGGAACTGTCCGGGGGCACCTTCACCATCAACAACTACGGCGTGTTTGGCGTGGACGGTTCGGCCGCCATCATCAACTACCCGGAAGCCGCCATGCTGGGAATCGGGCGCATCACGGACAAGCCGTGGGTGGTGGACGGGCAGCTGTGCGTGCGCAAGCTGACCGAGCTGACCCTCGCCTTTGACCACCGCGTCTGTGACGGGGCAGTGGCCGCAGGCTTCCTGCGCTTCATCGCCGACTCCATGGAAAACCCGGCGGGGGCGCTCGCGGATCTGTAGGGCCTTGGCGCTACAGTGAAGACATCATTTCGACGCCGTAGGGAGCCACCATGACCGCTGTCCGCCCCCATCGCCCCGAGTGCCGTCGCTGATGGCCATCCTGGACATTGCGGTAGTTGTCCTGCTGGCCATTGCCGGCCTGTTATTCCTGTTGCTGCAGTCCTGGCTCGCCGCCACCGTGGTTCGCCGCGTGGTGGGCGTTCCCATCGGATGGCCGCGGTCCATTGCCGTCGGGTTTGTCATGAGCGCCGCGATGGGCGTCACCGTGCAGTATCTCTTCCGTGCCGCAACAGGCCAAAACACAAACGGCCTGAACGTAACGGCCCCGGTGGCGGCCATTTTCCTGGTACTGGCCGTTGGCTGGATCTTTGCGCTGGGCGTGGCCGCGCTCGTGTTCATCGAGGCAGGGTTCCCCACGGGATCCCTGCCCGGGCCCGCCGCGGTCTTCACGGGGTGGAAGGCGCGGCGGCGGCGCGCCCGGCGGTACAGCGAAATCATCTCCATCGCCGTCAGGCACGGCCTCGGCTCGAGGCTGCGCGGATTTGGCCGGGGCGACGCTGTGGAACGGGATGCGAAGACGGCCAGGGCCCTGCGTGACGCGCTCAACGAGGCCGGCGTCACCTTCGTCAAGCTGGGCCAGATGCTCTCCACCCGGCGGGACCTGCTGCCCGGGGTTTACATCCGTGAGCTGGAAACGCTGCAGACCAAGGCCACACCGGAGCCGTGGGAATCGATCGAGGCGGCCATCGCCGAACGGCTCGGGCGTCCCCTGTCCGAGGTGTTCGCGGAGGTGGACACCACACCCTTGGCGGCGGCATCCGTGGCCCAGGTCCACCCGGCCGTGTTGTTGGACGGCACACCGGTGGTCATCAAGGTCCAGCGCCCCGGCGCCCTGGAACAGGTCGACCTTGACTCGGACATCATCATCAGGCTTGCCGCATGGCTGAACAAGACCACACCGTGGGGGAAGTCCCTGGGCGTGCACGCGCTCGCCAAGGGCTTTGCCGGCTCGCTCGAAGAGGAACTGGACTACACGGTCGAGCTGGAGAACATGCGCAGCATCGAGCACTCGCTTAATGCCGGCTCGTTTAAAGTCACTGTCCCACACCCCCACGCGGAGATTTCCGGGGAGAGGCTGCTGGTCATGGACCGGCTGCCCGGGCTGCCCGTCGGCTCAGCCGGTGCCTTGTTGACTTCCCTCCCCGCCGCAAGGCGCAGCGAGCTGGCCGCGACCCTGCTCGGCGCCACACTGCAGCAAATCATCACCGACGGGGTCTTCCACGCGGACCTGCACGCCGGCAACATCTTCATCTCCCCCGAGGGGACGCTGGGCCTGCTCGACTTTGGTGCCGTCGGCCGCCTCGACCCGGCCACCGCGTCCGCCCTGGCCATGATGCTGTACGCCATCGACAAGAACGACGCCGCGGCGGCCACCGACGCCCTTGTTGAGCTCCTGGACAGGCCCGAGGACCTGGACGTGAGGAAAGTTGAACGTGAGCTGGGTGCCCTGCTCACCCGCTTCAGGCAGGGCTTCCGGGCCGGCGGCAGCCAGCAAATGTTTGGGCTGCTGTTTGGCCTGGTCATTGCGCACAGGTTCACCGTCCCCGCCCAAATCGGCGCAGCTTTCCGTGCCCTGGCCGCCGTCGAGGGCACCCTGCTGCTGATCGATCCCGGCATGGACCTGGTGGCGGCCGCCCGGGCCGAAGGCAGCCGGCTGGTTTCGGCAAAGGTCACCTTTGGCAGCGCCAAGGACGAAATCGAGCAGCAGCTGATGTCGCTGCTGCCGATGCTCAACCGCCTTCCGCGCCGCGTCAACAAGATCAGCGAGGACCTGGAACACGGCCGTTTTTCCATGAATGTGCGCGTGCTTGCCCACCCCGCCGACCGCCGCTATCTCACGGGGCTGTTCCAGCAGCTGGTCGTGGCGGTCCTGGCCGGCGCCGCCGTGGTTGGTGCCATCATGCTGATCACCAGCAACGGCGGCCCGCTGCTGACGGGCCAGGTCCGGCTGTACCAGGTGTTTGGCTTTGCCCTGCTCTTTGGCGGCTTTGTGCTGGGCATGCGCGCCCTGATGCTGGTGTTCAAGCGCGACGGCGGCGGCTGAGTCTGGCGCGCACCGGCCCGTGAGGCGTGAACGGCGAAGGGTCAGCTGCGGCCGCCCGGAGGCCCCACCACCAGCAGTGCCGTGACGATGGCGGCCACAACCACGGCAAAGCCGGGCACCAGCAGCACGGGCCGGTTGAGCAGCACGCGCAGCGCCTTGCTGCGCAGGGTGTGGTCGCGGGGGTCCGCCGTCGCGGCGGTGCGCCAACCGCCGTCGAGCCTGCCGTGCCTTTCCAGGTGCCGGTCAAAGGGGATCGTGGCGTAGGGCAGGAACGCCGTGGCCATGGCAGCGGCGATCTTCCGCTTGGACCAGTGCTGGTTGGTTCCGACCATCACCGCGCAGAGGATGTAGGCGACAAAGACAATTCCGTGGATGGTGCCGGCAACGGCCACAGGCAGCGGGCCCGCCGTGAAGCCGTACTTGGCCACCATGCCGGCGATCAGCAGGGTCCAGGTGATGGCTTCTGCGGTGGCGAGGGATCGGTAAAAAGTGCGGGGGCTCACGCGGTGTGGTCCATTTCGGGTTGTGGGTTGTGTGGGGCAAGGTGTGGGGGAAGTTCGGGGCGGGCGGCGGCCGTCCGTGCCGCGCGGGCAACGAACACGGAGCCTACCAGGCCGATGAACAGGAAGGCGGCTGCGCCGAGCACGGAGGCGCCGACAGCCTGGGCGAAGCCGCTCGAGAGGGCGTCCACAGCGGTAGGGCCGGCCGCGCCCAGCGGGCCGTGGCTGCCGAGCCGTGCAAGCTGGGGGACCACGCCGCCGGCTGAGTCGCGCAACTGGCCGGCCAGGGTGGTGGCCTGCCCCTCCGGCAGTCCGGCGACACCGCCCAACAGGCCGCCGGCGCGGGTGAAGGCGAAATGTGCCAGCAGGCTGCCCATGATGGCTGAGCCGAGGGCGGCGCCGAGCTGGCGGACCGTGCTTTGCGTGGCCGAGCCCTGGCCGGAGACGCTGGTGGGGATGTCGGCCAGGACGGTGCCCGTGAGCTGTGCCGAGGCCAGCCCCAGGCCC
Organism: Arthrobacter sp. A2-55; assembly: GCF_025548615.1. NCBI lineage: Bacteria > Bacillati > Actinomycetota > Actinomycetes > Micrococcales > Micrococcaceae > Arthrobacter > Arthrobacter sp. A2-55. Next base: position 43,010 of record NZ_JAJLOZ010000011.1, read on the forward strand.
AGCCCGTAGACCACCAGCAGCGCCGCGATGAGCCAGATTGAGGTTGTGGCCGTGATGGACAAACCAAGGACCAGCAGGCCGGCAGTTTCCAGCGCCAGGCCGAGGATGACAACATTGGGCGGGCCCATCCGCGCCGCGAGGTGGCGGGCGGAGGCGCCGGAGAAAAACGCCCCGAGCGCCATGGCCGCGAGCACGAAGCCCGCCTCCAGGGTGCCCAGCCCCAGGATGTTGATGAGGTACAGGGGCAGGACCAGCAGCAGGCCGAACTCGCCGATCGCCACCATGGCGGCCACGGCGTTGCCCCAGGAGAATGTCCCGACCTTGAACAGCGACAAGTCAAGGATGGCGGAGCGTTGGGCCGCGGCGCGGTGCCGTTCCCACAGGATGAAGCCTGCCAGCGCAACGAGGCCGGTGGCCAGGGCCAGCGGCACGATGGAGATCGCTGCGTCCGCCGGCCAATGGATGGGGCCGAGGTCCCGGGCGGCGCCGGCATTCCACCAGCCCAGAGTTGGCCCCTCGATCAATGCGAAGACCAGCAGTCCGAAGCCGACGGCGCTGAGCAGCAGGCCGGGCACGTCCATTCCGGCACGGTCCCCGGGCGATTGGGTTTCCGGCACGAACAGCACGGCTCCGGCCAGGACCAGCAGGCCCAGCGGCACGTTGACGATGAAGATCCACTGCCACGCGAACGACGACGTCAGCCACCCGCCCAGCAGCGGGCCTATGGCGGCCATGCCGGAGATGACGGCGCCCCACACGGCAAACGCCGTGGTTCTGTCCTTGCCAAAGAAGGTCGAATTGACGCTGGAAAGCGTCGCGGGCAGCACGGCCGCGCCGCCCACACCCTGGACCAGGCGGCTGAGGATCAGCCCGGCGGCCCCGTGTGAGAGAGCGGCCAGGATGCTGCCGGCCATGAACAGGACCACGCCGATGATGAACAGCTTCCGCCTGCCAAACTTGTCGCCTAGACGGCCGCTGGTCAGCAGCAGTGCTGCCAGCACCACCGAGTACAGGCTGTTGACCCACTGTGCGTCATTCAGGTCCAGGTGCAGATCGCTGATGATCGTGGGCAGGGACACGCCCACGATGGTGCCGTCGATGACGATCATGGACAGGCCGCCGGCCAGGACGCCCAGTCCCGCCCATTTGTTCCGGGTCCGCTTGCCCGTTGTTGTCACGCCACCCTGCTTTTCCATGCTTTAAGGCTAGTTTGGTGACGGAATGTCAGCATCAATCAAACGGTTGATTCAGCGCCCCGCTGCCCGCCGGCCCTAGGCTTGGACCATCAACACGGGAGGGCCCATGGGACAGGAATGGCAGGAACTGCGCGGCGGCATCCTTGTCACCGCGGCCACCGCCGACCGGGCGCTGGTCAACACGGGCCTTGTGGTGGGGCTTCGGCGCGCACTGGTGATCGACACCGGCTGCGGCCCCCGCCACGGCGCCGAGCTGCTCGCCGCCGTCCGCCGCGTGACGCCGCTGCCGCTGGTGGTGGTGAACACCCACGCCCATTGGGACCACTTCTTCGGCAACGCCGTATTCAAGAACGACGGCGCCACCCAGTTTTGGGCGCACGCCGCCGCCGCGCGTGGCATGGCTGCGACGGGGGAGGCGCAGCGGCAGGAGGCGGCCGGCGTCGAGCCTGGAATGGCGGCCGGGGAGGGCCCGCTGACGGAGTTGGTGCCGCCCACCCGCCTGGTGGGCGCTGATCCCGCGGTGCTGGAACTGGGCGGGGTGTCCGCAACCCTCTTCACGATGGGCCCGGCCCACACCGGCGGGGACCTCATGGTGGGTGTGGAGGGGGTGCTCTTTGCCGGGGACGTGCTGGAGGAAGGTGCAGAACCACAATTTGGGGATGCGGACCGGGCAGGGTGGATACGGGTGTTGCGGACCCTTTCCGGCATGGGTGCGGAGTATCCGCAGATGGTCCCCGGGCACGGGAAACCGGTCACGGCGGCATTTGCGGCGCACATGGCTGACTCCATGGAGGCCGGGCCGGGTCCCGCCCGCCCGGGTCTAGAGTGGGGGCAGTGAGCAAATCAGCAAATCCCGGTGACTTCAGCCTGTGGTCCATCGCCATTCCGGCGTTTGGGCCATCGTTGTTGTTTGGCATCGGCGAGGGTGCCATCCTGCCCGTCATCCCGCTGAGCGCCAGGGACATGGGCGCATCCCTGGCCGGTGCCGCCCTGGTGGTGTCGCTGATCGGCATAGGCTCGCTGGTCAGCAACATCCCGGCGTCCATCATCACGGCCAGGTATGGCGAACGCCGAGGCATGGTGGGGGCCGCCCTGCTGAGCCTGCTGGCCATGCTGCTGTGCGTCTTCTCCGGCAATCTCTGGTTCTTTGGCCTGGGCGTGTTCCTGATCGGTGCTGCCGCTGCCGTGTTCAACCTGGCCCGCCAGAGCTACCTGACGGAGGCAGTGCCGCCCACGCTGCGCGCCCGGGCCATGTCCACTCTCGGCGGGGTGGGCAGGATAGGGCTGTTTGCCGGCCCGTTCATCGGAGCGCTGGTCATCCACCTGGTGGGCCTGACCGGCGCGTACTGGGTGGCAGCCGTCTGCGTGGCCGGGGCCGGGGCGGTGGCCTGGGGCCTGCCGGACCTGGTCAGCGGGGATGGTGCGGCACCCAAGGGGCCCCAACCCACCTTGAAGTACCTGCTCGCCACGCACCGCAAGGTGTTCCTGACCGTGGGGATAGGGGTGTTGCTGGTCAGTTCCGTCCGTTCCTCCCGCCAGGTGGTGGTGCCCCTCTGGGCGGACAACCTGGGGCTCAACCCGGCCGTGACGTCCCTGATCTACGGACTGTCCGGCGCCGTCGACATGCTGGTGTTTTACCCGGCGGGGAGGGTCATGGACAAAAAGGGCCGCATTGCCGTGGCCGTCCCGTCCATGGTCCTCATGGGTGTCTCCCTGCTGCTCATGCCGCTGACCACGGGCGCCGTTTCACTGCTGCTGGTTGCCATGCTCATCGGCTTCGGCAACGGCATAGGGTCGGGGCTCATCATGACCATGGGGGCCGACTACTCCCCGCGCAACGGCCGCGCCCAATTCCTGGGAATCTGGCGTTTCCTGTCAGATTCCGGAGGGTCCAGCGGCCCCGCCATCCTCGCCGGGCTGACGGCAGCCGTGACGCTGTCCTTCGGCATCGCCGCCACGGGATTGCTGGGGCTGGCTGCGGCGGCCGTGCTGGGTTACTGGATTCCACGCAACAAACCCGTGGCCCGCTGAGCCGCCGCCCGAAGCCTGCAGGAAGACCGCCGCCCAACCTCAAAAAGCTGTTGACGCCCCGGCCCGGGCCGCGAATCATGGAACCATGAGCGCACAATTCGAAGCGGTGTGGCAGGCCCTGCGGGACAAGGTGGAGGAGGGTTGGGCGCCCGGAATGGTGGCAGGCATCCGGCACCAGGGGACCACGGAGTACTTTGCAAGCGGCGTGCGCACGCTGGGACGGCCGGAGCACATGCGCACTGACACGCCGTTTCGCATTGCCTCGCTGAGCAAACCCGTGGCCGGGGCCATCGCCGCGTCCATGATTGCCGATGGCACACTGGCACCCGATGACCCCACGGACGTGTGGCTGCCGGAGCTGGCCTACCCCCGCGTGCTTACCCGCCCCGATGCCCCGCTCGACAGCACGGTTGCCGCCACGCACGACATCACCGTCCGCCACCTGCTGACCCTGACCCACGGACTGGGCGCCGTCTTCGCAGACACGCCACTGGCCCGCGCCATCGCAGAATCGGGGATCCTCACCGGGGCCATTCCGCCTGACCTGGAGCCCGGTGAATTCATGCACCGCGTTGCCCGGCTTCCCCTGGAGCACCAGCCGGGGGAGAGGTGGAAATACCACACGGGCAGTGACATCCTTTCCGTGCTGCTGGCCCGCGCGGGCCAGGCCCCGCTGCACCAAATTCTCACCGAACGCATCACCGGCCCGCTGGGCCTGAAGGACACGGCCTTCTTCGCGGACCCGGACGAACTGCCCACCGCCTACCGCCCCGGCCGCGCAGGCCTGGAGGTCCTGGACCCTCCGGACGGCGCCTTCGCGCGGGAACCGGCATTTGAGTCCCTCGGCGGCGGGCTGGTCTCCACCGTGCCCGACTACCTGGCGTTCCTGGCCGCGCTGGCGGACGGCACGCTGCTGCCGGACGAACAGCGACGCGCCATGACCGGCGACCAGCTCACCGATGCGCAGCGCGTAGGCATGGAGGAAGTGGCGGGCCCGGGCACCTCCTGGGGCTGGCAGGTGGCCGTCACCACGGACGGCCGCGATCCGTGGACGGCACCCGGCGGCTACGGCTGGACGGGCGGCACCGGCACCGGCACCGCTGCTTACGTCAACCCGTCGGCGGACTTCATTGGCGTGCTGTTCACCCAGCGCGCCATGGGCGGACCGCAGGATAACTTCAATTACTTCTGGGAGCCCCTGGCTGCGGCCCTGGGAAGCTAGGCCCTGACAACCTAACGGGAAGGCCGGCGTCGAACCTGGAAGGTCAGGAACAGCGTGGCGGCCAGGGCCAGGCCGTAGCCCACGCACACAATCTGCCCCACCCCGGCCAGGAAGAAACTGGTGGTGCTGGCGGCGGGATCGGGAACCACGGAGTGCAGAATCAGTCCCGTGGCCAGCGCGGCAAGCAGCGCGAGGGCACCTGCCGCGGCGCTCCACCACAGGCTCGACGCCCAGTGTTGGCCCGAACCCAGCCACACATTCCACTTCGTGCCTGAACGCAGCACCAGCACGGCGGCCGCCAGCGTCCAGACCGAGACCACGAAGAAGGCGGCCAGCACGTCGGCAGGGCGGTGCCACTGGTTGATCAGCGTGGACACGCCGGCAATGATCGCGTAGCTGCCGCCCACAAATGCTGCGGCCGGGCGCCAGCGCGGGGACACCACCAGAAACACGGCCGCGGCAGCACTGGCCGCCAGCGTGCTGTGCCCGGAAGGGAGCGAATTCAGGGCCAGCGTTGTCACCCCCACGTCCGGCCGGTTCGGCAGCCACACCTTGATCAGCTGGGTGCTCAGGTTCGCCGCGCCCATGGCAACCAGGGCAATCCCGGCGGCCTTCCAGCGGCGGCGCGCCAGGGTGACGAAAAGAACCACGACGGCGGCAATCACCACCGAGGTGACGGGCAGGTAATCCAGGATCTGGGACGTGGGCACCCCAATGATCCGGCGGGCCACGGCGGCCTCCACCAGCGCGGATTCGTCAATGTACTGCCCCGTGGTGCTCTTGACAAAGAAACCGTACGTTGCCACCAATCCAGCCAGGCACATGAGGGCGGCCACCATGAAGGGGGCTGCGGACAGGGGCGCGCGGAGGGAGAGGTGGCTTCCGTGGTGGGTGTTCATCCAGACTAGGATCCCATGGATTCTTGGGAGGAAGCTGGCGGCGCTACAGTGTTCACATGCCGTCCCTGGAAGAACTGCTCGCCTGCGCCCATGTCGTCACGCTGCCCATGCGGGTGAAGTTCCGAGGCGTGCTGGAGCGTGAGGTGCTGCTGCTTGAGGGGCCCGCGGGCTGGGCCGAGTTTGGCCCCTTTCTGGAGTACGACGACGGCGAATCGGCCAGGTGGCTGGCATCGGCCGTGGAAGCGGGCTGGGACGGGTACCCCGCCCCGGTGCGCGGCTGGATACCCGTCAATGCCACGGTCCCGGCCGTCTCCGCCGACGAGGTAGCGAACGTGCTCGGCGCCTTTGACGCCGTGCACACCGTGAAGGTCAAGGTGGCTGAGGCCGGCCAGTCATTGCGTGATGACATGGCGCGCGTGGCATCCGTGAGGCAGCAGCTGCCGCATGCGCGGATCCGCGTTGACGCGAATGGCGGCTGGGACGTGGACCAGGCCGTGCAGGCGCTGGCGGCGATGTCCGTGTTCGGGCTGGAATACGCCGAGCAGCCGGTGGCCACCGTGCCTGAACTGGCCGCGGTGCGCCGCGCCATGGAAGGCTCGGTGCTGATTGCGGCGGATGAGAGCGTCAGGAAGGCCGCCGACCCGCTTGCCGTGGCCCGCGCCGGGGCGGCCGACCTCCTGGTGGTCAAGGCGGCGCCCCTGGGCGGCGTGCGCCGTGCGCTGGACATCGTGGCGGAGGCCGGGCTCCCGGCCGTGGTCAGTTCCGCCCTGGACTCCTCCGTGGGCATCCGCGCCGGACTGGCGCTGGCAGCGTCCCTGCCGGACCTCCCGTACGCCTGCGGCCTCGGCACTGTCTCCCTGATGGCCGCCGACGTGGCCGCCGACAGCCTGGTTGCCGCGTCTGGTGGCATCTCGGTGCGCGATGTCGCCGCGGACCCGTCCCTCCTGGAGCGCTTCGCCGCCGCGCCCGAACGCCGCGACTGGTGGCTGGCCCGCCTCCGCCGCTGCTTTGCCCTGCTGTAGCCCGGCATGGCTAGAGTGGTGGCGTGACGTTACTGAATTCAATGGACGCTGCCCGGTACGTGGTGGATGCACTGGAACGCGGCGGGGTGCGCCACGTGGTGGTGGCCCCCGGATCCCGCAGTGCGCCCCTCGTATATGCGCTCGCCGAGGCCGAAGCGGACGGTCGGCTCACCGCCTATGTCCGGATTGACGAGCGCGTTGCAGGGTTCACGGCACTCGGATTGGCGCAGGGCTCCGGGGCGCCGGCCGCCGTGCTGACCACCTCCGGCACGGCCGTGGGGAACCTGATGCCCGCCGTCATGGAGGCCAACCATTCCGGCACGCCGCTGCTGGTGCTTTCGGCCGACCGCCCCGAGGAACTGCGGGGCACCGGTGCCAACCAAACCACAGTTCAACTGGACCTTTTTGGCGAGCATGTGCGCTTTGCCACTGACGTTGCCGCCGGGGTTGACCCCACCAGCGCCATCGACACGGCGCTCAGTGCGGCCAAGGGACGCCTGGAGGGCATTCCGGCCGGACCCGCCCAGGTAAATTTGGCCTTCCGCGACCCGCTGACGCCCGCCCTTGACGGTTCCGAATGGGAACATTTGGCGCCGGTGGTTGATCCTGCGCCGCTGGTTGAGCCTGGCGAAACCCCTGGATCTCGACAGGCTCGATCAACGGGGCTCCAGGCTCGATCAGTGGAAGTCTTTCCGGCCATCGCCCTGCCCGCCGCCAGGCACCGCACCGTGGTCCTGGCCGGGCACGGGGCCGGTCCGGGGGCGGAACACTTTGCCCGCACCCTGGGCCTGCCGCTGCTGGCCGAGCCCTCCTCAAACGCCCGATTCGGCCCCAATGCCATCGGCCCGTACCGGCTGCTGCTGGACCACTTCGGCCCGGATTCCGCGGCGCCGATTGAACGCGTGGTGGTGTTTGGCCGCCCCACGCTGTCCAGGCCCGTTGCCCAGCTGCTGGCCCGGCCGGACCTGGAGCGGGCGCTCTATGTTCCCCGCCCGGTGGCCTGGTTTGAGGCCGGCCGCCGCCCGGAACTGGTGCTCACGCAATGGGGCCAATTGGTAGGTTTTGCCGGCTGCGGCCCGGACGGCTGGCTGGCGGCCTGGCAGGATGAGGCAGCCGGGGCGGAAAGCGCCCTGGACTCAGCCTTGGACCCTGCCTTGGATTCAGCGCTGGACTCGGCCCACCCTGGAACGCTGTCCGGTCCTGCCGTGGCCCGCGCCGTCTGGGCCCGGGCCCAGGAAGATTCCGTGCGGGGCGACGCCGGCCTGGGCCGGGCCGGCAACCTCATGCTGGGCTCGTCAAACCCCATTCGCGACGTGGATTTGGCGGGACGCCCCGGGCTGGACGCTGACGCCCAGCCCGGTGTCCATGCCAACCGCGGCCTGGCCGGGATCGACGGCACCATTGCCACCGCCATGGGCATAGCCCTGGCCTCGGGATCGCCCACCCGGGTGCTGCTGGGCGATGTCACGTTCTTGCACGACGCCGGTGCGCTGCTGTTGGGTGCGGGGGAGCAGGAGCCGGACATCCAGCTCATCGTCCTGAACGACGGCGGCGGCGGCATCTTCTCCGTCCTGGAACACGGGAGGCTGGCTGCGGCACCCAACTATGCGGCCGCCGTCGAGCGCTTCTTTGGCACGCCCCACACGGCGGAGCTGGGGGCGCTGGCCGGAGCCTTCGGGTGGCGCCACACGCTTGTGCGCACGGCGGCGGAGCTCGCCGCCGCGCTGGCCCCTCCCGTGCGCGGCCGCAGCCTCATTGAGGTCGCGGCCACCCGGGAGGGCCTGCGCGGGCTGCACGAAAACATCCGTGCAGCCCTGAACCGCGGGGCGGCTAAAGGACGCGGCTGAGGAATTCCTGGGTCCGGTGGTGCTGCGGGTTGGCGATGATGTCGCGCGGATTGCCGCTCTCCACCACCACCCCGCCGTCCATGAACGTCAGGGTGTCGCCCACTTCGCGGGCAAAGCCGATCTCGTGGGTGACCACGATCATCGTCATGCCGGACTTGGCCAGGTTCTTCATGACCTCCAGGACGTCACCGACCAGCTCCGGGTCAAGGGCGGAAGTGGGCTCGTCGAAGAGCATCAGTTCCGGCTCCATGGCCAGGGCCCGGGCAATGGCAACGCGCTGCTGCTGGCCGCCGGAAAGCTGTGACGGGTAGAAGTTGGCGCGGTCGGACAGGCCCACCATCTCCAACAGTTCCAGCGCTTTCAACTTTGCCGCCGACTTGGACTGGCGCTTGACCTGCGTGGGTGCCTCAATCACGTTCTGCAGCGCGGTCTTGTGCGGGAACAAGTTGAAGCGCTGGAACACCATGCCAATTTCCCGGCGCTGGGCCGCGATTTGCTTGGCGTTCAGGTCGTGCAATTTGCCGTTGACCTCGTGGTAGCCGATGAGGTCGTCATGGACGTAGATCCGGCCGGCGCTGATGGTCTCCAACAGGTTGATGCAGCGCAGCAGCGTCGACTTGCCGGAACCGGACGGACCGATGATGACGGAGACTTCGCCCTGCCGGACGGTCATGTCAATGCCCTTGAGGACATGGTGGTCGCCGAAGAGCTTGTGCACGCCCTGGATTTCCACGAGCGGCTTGGTCCGGGCCGTGGCCTGCTCTTTCAATGGTGCGGTCTCGGTCATGACTGGCCGCCTTCCGTGGTTCCACCGGACGTTTCCACCGGTTTTGCGTGCGCTGCGGCCACGGCCGCCGTGGCCTTGACGGGTGCCTTTGTGACGTTGTCCACGCCCTTGCCGAAGTGGCGCTCAATGTAGTACTGGCCCACCATCAGCACCGAGGTGATGACGAGGTACCAGAATGCGGCCACCATCAGCAGCGGGATGGGCAGGAACGTCCTGCTCGCCAATGCGTTGGTGACGAACGTCAGGTCCAGGGTGAACGGGACAGCCAAGACCAGCGAGGTGGTCTTGAGCATGCCGATGGTTTCATTGCCCGTGGGCGGGATGATGACCCGCATGGCCTGTGGCAGGATGATCCGCCACATGACCTTTGAGCGGCGCATGCCCAGCGCCTCGGCAGCTTCCATCTGGCCGTTGTCCACGGACTTGAGCCCGGCACGGAAGATCTCCGCGAGGTATGCCGATTCATTCAGGCCCAGGCCCACGATGGCGGCAACGGTGGCGTTGATGACAGTGGCCGTGTCCCAGGAAAACAGCTCAGGTCCGAAAGGGACCCCCACAATGATCTTTGGATACAAGGCGCCCACGGAGCCCCAAAAGAGGAGCTGGGTGTAAACGGGAGTGCCGCGGAAGAACCAGACCCAGACCCAGGAAACGTACCTGAACAAGGGATTGTCCGACTGGCGCATGAACGCCAGGAGGATGGCCAGCACAATGGCAATGACCATGGAGGTGACCGTCAGGATCAGGGTCCACCCCACGCCCTGGATCACCAGCACGTCGAAGAGGTAGGTCCGGAAGGTGCCCCAGTAGAACTTGGGGTTGGTGGTCATCGACTGGATGACCAGCACCAACACCAGCAGGATGACGGCGGCCCCAACCCACCGCCACGGGTGGCGAACGGGAACTGCATCAATCAGTTCCACGTCGACACCCGCGTGATGGGAAGGCCGGCGCGTGAGGAGACGGCTCAACGGTTAGCCCGCCGTCGGGTTCAGCACGGCCTTGGGCAGGGCGCCGTCCGTGTTGTTCCAGTTCGTGAGGATCTTGGTGTATGTGCCGTCCTGGATCAGCTTGTTCATGACCTTTTCAACGACTCCGGCGAACACTGTGTCCGTCTTGGCAATGGCAATGCCCTGCTGTGCGGAGTCATAAACGGCACCCAAGGTCTCAAGCTGCCCGTTGGTCTTGGCCAGGGCATTCTTGATGATGGGGGAGTCGGCGCTCATGGCGTCGATGGTGCCGCCCACCAGGCGGGTGGTGACATCCGTCTGGTTCTTCAGCGAAACAATGGTGATGGCGGGCTTGCCGGCCGCCACGCACTTGGCCGAGCGGTCCTTGACGTCGGGATCTTCCTCAACCGTTCCCGTCTGGACGCCCACCTTCTTGCCGCAGAGGTTGTCCATGGTGATGCCCTTGGGGTTGCCCTTCTGAACCGCCCACAGCACGCCGGCGTTGAAGTAGCTGACGAAGTTCACGGCCTTGGAACGCTCCGGGTTGATCGTGAAGGAGGAAATTCCCAGATCGTACACAGTGCCGAGCTTTGGCAGGATGGAGGAGAAGTCGGCTGTGTGGACCACGGCCTTCTTGCCCAGCGTGGCGGCGATGGCCTTGGCCAGGTCGACGTCGTAGCCGATGGGGGTTTGGCCGTCCTTGTCCAGGAATTCGGCCGGCTCATAGGACGTGTCGGAGCCAACGTCAATGGTGGCCTTGTCCTTCAGGGCTGCCGGGAGCAGGGCAATAAGTGCATCATCCTTGGCCACGGTGCTGGGGTCAAAGGTTGCCGGGGCGGACGCGCCGTTGGAGGACCCTGAGCCTCCGTCCTGGGATGCGGTGGTGCAGCCTGTCATCGCCAATGCGGCGACGGCGGCGACAGTAGCCAGGCGAACGGTCAGCCTAGTTGAAATTTGCATGTTTTACCCTTTGTTTCTTGGCTGGAGCAGAGCGATGGAATCTAGTGTAGCGCCCTGTGATTTGCATCACGGTAAACGATGTTTCACTATTGAACAACTTTTTCGGCCGCTTTGCAAGGGGTCGGGGAAGGACGCTGTCTGTAATTCCGGACTCTGTTAGCCGTGCAGTCCCAGGGCTTGGAGCATGGGACGGAACTTCGCCCATGTCTCCGCCAATTCGGCCTCGGGGTCTGACGCCTCCACAATGCCCGCTCCGGCGTAGAGCCGTGCCTGGTGGGGCGATTCCAGCACTGCTCCGCGCAGGGCGATTCCCCACTCGCCATTGCCGGCACCATCCAGCCAGCCAACGGGACCGGCGTAGGGGCCGCGGTCCATTTTCTCCAGTTCCAGAATCAACTTCCCGGCGTTGTCCCGGGGGGTGCCGCACACGGCTGCCGTGGGGTGCAGGGCCTCCACGAGGGCCAGGGACGTGGGCAGGTGGCCGTCAATGCCTGCCAGCTCGGCCGTCACGTCGGAGGCCAGGTGCCACACGTTTGGCAGTTCAAGGATGAACGGAACAGCCGGGAAGGACAGGTCGGTGGCGAACGGGGCCAGTTGCCGGGTCAGGGACCGGACGGCAAAATCATGCTCCTGCCGCTGCTTGTCGGAGCCGCCCAAAACGGTGGCGGCGAAGTCCACGGAGCCGGCCGGCTCGTCCTCCCGGTCCAGGGTGCCGGCCAACACCCGGGCCTGGGCCGTGGTGCCGTCCACCTTGATCAAAATTTCCGGCGTGGCGCCCACCAGCCCGCGCACCCCGTACGTCCAGCATTCCCCGTACAGTGCCGTCAATCGTTGCAGGATTGAGACACGCCGCAGCGGTTCGGCGAACGTGGCCACCACATCGCGGGCCAAAACCACCTTGTCCAGGCCGCCTTCGGCAATGGCCCTGACACCCGCGGTGACGGATTCCTTCCACTCCTCCTCGCTGAGCGCGCCTGAGGTGAGCGAACCGGCGGAGGCGCCCTCCGGCGTCGTGCCTGTGGCTTGGAAGGCGGACTCGCCGGACGCCAGTGCCGCACACAGCAGCGCGTGTGCGGAAGCGGAGGTGGGCGCGGTGCCGTCAACCGTCAGCTGGGTGAGCCAGGCCGTGCCGTCGCGGAATCCCACCACCAGTGCCGGGATGACCAGTACGGATGGGTGGGAGCTGGTTTTGGAGAAGGCAAAGGAGCCGAAAGCCAGGGCCCCTGTGCCTGGGATGCGGACGGGGTCCTGGACCTGGGCTTGGGCGAGCACCTGCTTCCACCACTCTTCGGCGTCGGCAAAGCGTTCCGGGCCCGTGCCGGAAAAGCTGGCAATTTCGCCAAAACCGAGCAGGCCCTCACCGCGTCGCAGCCAGCAAAACGCGTCGGTGCGGAGCAGTTCGGCGGGAGAGGTGGCGGAATATTCACCCAGTGCAGCGGCGTCCAGGGCCGTGGTCAGGGTGCGCAGCGCGGGCGTGCCGGGGGATGCAGTCATGATGGATCAAGATTACTCGCTTGGGGCAGCCCGGCGTTGGCGGGCCGTGGGATGGCCCACAGGTACCCAGGCCCGATGCACGAACACGGGCAAAGTTTGAGACACTTAGGGGGTGAACCGTGCATCCCTTGAGAAGCGTCCGGCAGAAGTGGCAGCCATGTTTGACGACGTGGCCCCCAAATACGACATTGTCAACGACATCCTGTCGATGGGGCAGACGCGCCGCTGGCGCCGGATAGTCTTTGACGCCGTCGGCGCATCGGCCGGCCAGCGCGTGCTGGATCTCGCGGCGGGAACCGGAACCTCCAGCGAACCGTACGCCGACGCCGGCATTCATGTGGTGGCCTGCGACTTCTCCGTGGGCATGCTCAGGGTGGGCAAGCGCCGCCGCCCGGACATTGACTTCATTGCCGGCGACGCCACCAGCCTGCCCTTCGCGGACAACTCCTTTGACGCCAGCACCATTTCCTTTGGCCTGCGCAACGTCATCGACCCGAAGAAGGCGCTGCGGGAGATGCTGCGCGTCACCAAGCCGGGCGGCAAGCTGGTGGTGGCAGAATTCTCCCACCCCACCTTTGCCCCGTTCCGCACCGTTTACACCGAATACCTGATGCGCGCCCTGCCGGCCGTGGCCCGGAAAACTGCTTCCAACCCGGACGCCTACGTGTATCTGGCGGAGTCCATCCGTGCCTGGCCGGACCAGGACAACCTCTCGGCCTGGCTCACAGAATCCGGCTGGGACGCTGTTGCCTACAGGAATTTGAGTGGCGGCATTGTGGCAGTGCACCGCGCTGTGAAGCCTTCCGCCGCCCCTTCGCCGAAGCCCACCGCGAACTGAGATGAAGGTACTTATCGTTGGGGCCGGCCCCGCCGGTTCCACCGCAGCGTGGCACCTTGCCTCCGCCGGGATCGAAACCATCGTGCTGGAAAAGACCCGCTTCCCGCGGGAAAAGGTGTGCGGCGACGGCCTGACGCCGCGCGCCGTGCGCGAAATGCAACTCATGGGCCTGCCCCACTTGGCCGGGGACGGCTGGCGCAAAAACAAGGGCCTGCGCCTGATCGCCGGCGGGCGCACGGTGGAAGTGCCCTGGCCCGAGCTCAGCAATTTCCCCAACTATGGGCTCATCCGCACCCGCCTGGGCTTCGACGAGGCCCTGGCCCGCCACGCCCAGGCCGCAGGGGCGCAGATCCTGGAGGGCCACTCGGTCACGCAGGCCCTGACGGACGGCGGCGGCACGGTGGTGGGTGCCAGGGCGTCGCTGTTGGACGGGGCCGGGCGGAAGACGGGAGAAACGCGGGACTTTCATGCCGACGTGGTCCTGGCCGCGGACGGCAACTCCACCCGGACAGCCGTGTCCCTGGGTCATGAAAAGCGCGACGACCGGCCCATGGGTGTGGCCTACAGGACGTACTTCACCTCCCCGCGCCACGACGACGACTGGATGGAGGGCTGGCTGGAACTGGCCGCGCCCTCCCGTGCCGGGCAGCCAGGCAAGCCGCTGCCCGGCTACGGCTGGGTGTTTGGCGTGGGCGACGGCACCTCCAATGTGGGCCTGGGGATCCTGAACTCGTCCAAGGAATTCGGCAAGCTGGACTATCGGGCGGTGCTGCGCGACTGGACCGCCTCCATGCCGCCGGAGTGGGGCTTCACGCCGGAGAACCAGGTGGGGCCCATCCGCGGCGCCGCCCTCCCCATGGGCTTCAACCGCACGCCGCACTACTCGCCCGGGCTCATGCTGCTGGGCGATGCAGGGGGCATGGTCAGCCCCTTCAACGGCGAAGGCATTTCCTACGCCATGGAATCGGCCCGCTATGCGGCGGAATTCATAGTCCGCGCCGCCGGCACCAATTCCCGCCTGGCTGCAAACCACGCATTGTCCGGCTACAGCGGCTTTGTCCGCGAGCAGTGGGGCAGCCACTTCACGTTGGGCCGGGTGTTTGCCGCACTCATCGGCAAACCGGCCGTGATGAAGCTGGCACTGCGCACCGGCATGCCGCTGCCCGCCCTCATGCACTTCGTGGTCCGGCTCATGGCCAACCTGACCGACCCGGGCGAACGCGGATTTGAGGATAGAGTGATTCAACTACTGGAGAAGCTGGTCCCCGCGACCGGCAACCAAGGCGCCAGCCGCATGTCCAAGCAACAATCCCTACCAATAGTTAGTGTTAAGCAGTGACTACTTCCGCGAACCACAGCTGGACCCACGCCGGCCATGGGCTTCCCGCCACTGAAGACCCCAACCCCAGCACCATGGCCATCGCCACGGGGCTGGCACTGCCGTCAGGTTTTGCCGCCGTCGCCGAAGACCCGGAGCTCGGTCCGTCCATTGCCATGAGCATGGCACGCGTGGAAAAGGTGCTGCGGGAGGCCATCGCGAACTCGGATCCCCTGGCAGACGCCACCAGCCGCCACCTGGTGGAGGCCGGCGGCAAGCGCATCCGCCCCCTGCTCACCCTGCTGGCCGCGCACCTCGGGGACGCGAGCCGGGCGGAGGTGGTGCAGGCCGCCGTCGTGGTTGAACTGACGCACCTGGCCACGCTCTATCACGACGACGTGATGGACTCGGCGCCCTACCGCCGCGGGGCGCCGACGGCCCACGAGGTGTGGGGCAACACGGTGGCCATCCTCACCGGCGACCTCATCTTTGCCCGGGCCTCAATTCTGGTTTCCGAACTGGGCGGCCGGGCCCTGGAAATTCAGGCCCGCACCTTTGAGCGCCTCTGCCTGGGACAGCTCCATGAAACCGTGGGCCCCAGGGCGGATGAAGACCCGGTGGAGCACTATCTGTCCGTCATCGCAGACAAGACCGGTTCGCTGGTGGCTGCTTCCGGACAGCTCGGCGCCATCTTCGCCGGCGTGCCGGAGGAACACCAGAACGTGATGCTGGACTACGGCGAAAAGGTGGGCATCGCCTTCCAGCTCGCCGATGACGTCATTGACGTCACGGGGCTCAAGCAGGTCTCCGGGAAGTCGCCCGGCACGGATCTGCGCGAAGGCGTGCCGACCCTGCCCGTGCTGCTGCTGCGCAAGGCCGCGGCCCGCGGCGACGCAACCGCCAACTCCGTGCTGGAACTGGTGGACGGCGACCTGAGCGGCGACGACGCCCTCGCCGCCGCCGTGTTCGCACTGCGCGCGCACCCCGCCACGGCTGAATCGTGGACCGTGGCGAGGCAATGGTCCGCCGACGCGATTGCCGCCCTGGCGCCGCTGCCGGACGGCATTGTCAAGACCGCGCTGGCCAGCTTTGCCGAGGCGGTTGTCGACCGGGACGTCTAGCCGACCGGGACGCCTAGTTTTCGTCGTCCTCGGTGAAGACCCAGTCCAGCATGTCCAGCACAAATTCACTGAACGTGCCTTCCTCGTTGACCCAGGCACCCGTGGCATTGTTGCGGCGCCACACGATGGGGTCCGGAATGTCCGCCTGGTCGGAGCGCATGCCCCAGGTGTAGTTCTCGTCTTCGTCTTCCAGGAACAGCAGGTAGCCGTCCTCGATTTCCAGCTCCTCGGGGTCCCAGAAGTAGTAGTAGGCCTCCATGAGTTCCTCGCAGTTGCCCACGGCGTGCAGGAATTCACGCAGGGCCTGCGGGACCTGAATGCCCAGCTCGGTGAAGATCGCATCCAGGTCGGCCGTGTCGATCCCATCGGCGGCTTCCCACGCCCCTTCCAGGTACTGGGGCACGAGGGCACGGAACTTCTCCACGAAAATTTCGGACATTCACTTCTCCAAGCTTGGCATGGGCACTGCTGCGGGCTGCACCCTCAATCCTAGCGGCGCCGCCATCGCGGGCTTGCCCAACTGCGGGCGGCCAGCGGGGCGTGCCACTTGAACTTCAGGGCCAGCATGCGCAAAACAAAGACGACGACGGCGGCAGCCGTCCCCGTGGCCAGGTTCAGCCAGCCCAGGTGCCACAGCGCGGTGGCCAGGCCGGCGCCCAGGAACGCGGGGATGGCGTAGAGGTCCTGCGGGTCAAAGACGCGCGGCACGCGGTTGGCCGTGACATCGCGCAGGATGCCGCCGCCCACGGCCGTGGTGACGCCCAGCAGGAGCGCCGCCGCGGCATTCATGCCTGCATCCAGGGCCTTCAGCGTGCCGGTGATGCAAAACAGGGCCAGCCCGCCGGCGTCGAACGTCAGCACCAGGCGGCTGACCCGTTCCACCCCGCCCACCAGGAAATACACCACGGCGGCCGCCAGCAGGGGCGGGAGCATGTAAACGGGGTTGCTGAAGGCTGCTGGCGGGCCGGCGTTCAGCACCAGGTCTCGCACCACTCCGCCGCCCAGTCCCACCAGGGAACCCAGCAGCACCGATCCCACCAGGTCAAAACCCTTGCGCGCGGCCAGCAGGGAGCCTGAGACGGCGAAGAAGAATACGCCCAAAAGGTCCAGCATCAGGGCAAGGTTGAGGGGCATGGCAGCTGTTCGTCTCTGTTGGCGGTGTTCTCGGGTGGTGCAGGCCATGGCACGGGCCGGCTTAAGCGTACGGTGGCTGGCACGCAACGGGCCAACGGGCGTGTCATCGACGGCGATCGTGGATACGCTGGCACCATGGACTACGCCCACGCGCAACCGCTCATCCACATCGAGGACTTCCGCATGCAGTTTGGCGAGAAGACTGTCATTGACGGGCTGTCCTTTGACGTGGCCCGTGGGGAGACATTCGGGTTTCTGGGCAGCAACGGCAGCGGCAAGACCACCACCATCCGGGCCCTGCTGGGCATCTACCGCCCCACCTCGGGGACGCTGCACATCAACGGGAAGGTGTTCAGTGACGACTACGGTGCACGGCTTGGCTACCTGCCGGAGGAGCGCGGGCTGTACAAAAAGGAGTCCGTGCTGGACGTCATGACGTACTTTGGCCGGCTCAAGGGGCTGTCCCGGCAGGAATCGCAGCAATTTTCCCGCGACTACCTGGACCGGGTGGACCTGGCCGACAAGGCTGATGTGCGCGTGGACAAGCTCTCCGGCGGACAGCAGCAAAAAATCCAGCTGGGGGTGACCATCATGAATGACCCCGAACTTCTGATCCTGGACGAGCCCACCAAGGGCTTTGACCCGGTGAACCGGCGGCTGCTGATGGACATCATCGAGGACAGGAAGAAGGCCGGCGCCACCGTCATGATGGTCACCCACCAGATGGAGGAGGTGGAGCGGCTGTGCGACCGGATTGTGCTGCTCAAGGACGGGCGGAGCGAGGCCTACGGCACCATCGATGAGGTGCAAAACCAATTTGGCGGGCGCACGGTGCGGCTCAAGCACACCGGCACGGTCCCCGATTCCCCTGACTACACGGTGACATTGCGGGAAACCAACTATTCGGAGCTGGCCCTGGACGACTCCGTGGATGAGGCCGAGGTGCTGCGCGGCCTGGTCCAGGCGGGCGTGGTGGTGCGCGGCTTTGTTGCCGCGAAGCGGAGCCTGGACGACATCTTTTTGCAGGTCTACGGCGAAAAGGCGGCCGTCGAAACGGGGGCGAAATAACATGGCGCGGCACAACCTGGGCACCGTGGTGCACTTTGAATTCACCCGTACCGTCAAGAAGCGGCGTTTCTGGATTGCCACCCTGGCCATCCCCATTCTGCTCGCCATAGTCTTTGGCCTGGTCTTCGCCAGCAACTCCTCCACGAAGTCCCAGGCGGACGCGCAGAAGCACGACAAGATTTCCTTCACGTACACCGACTCGTCCGCCATGGTGGACCCCGCCCTGGCCAAGGCCATGGGAGGTGCGGTGGAAGCAGACCCGGGCACCGCCGTCGAACGCGTCAAGGCCGGCACCCTCAACGCGTACTTCAGCTTCCCGGCCAATCCGGCCAAGGAGACGGTCAACGTGTACGGCACCGACCAGGGCATCTTCAAGAACGGCAGCTACGACGCCGTGGCCAAGCAACTGCTGGTGCTGTCGGCCCAGGAAAAGGTGGGCTCGGCGGAGCTGGCCGCGGCCGTGCAGGGCAATTTCCGTTCGGACACCCAGACGTACAAGGACGGGCAGCTCTCCGGCGGGCTGGAGACAGTGGTGCCGCCGCTGCTGTTCCTGGTCCTCTTTTATGTGGTGATCATCCTGCTGGCCAACCAGATGCTGGCGTCCACGCTGGAGGAGAAGGAAAACCGGGTCACCGAAATGATCCTGACCACGCTCAACCCGACCACGCTGGTGGTGGGCAAGGTGATCTCCTTGTTCCTGGTGGGCGCCGTGCAGGCCCTGGTCTTTGCCACGCCCATGGTGGCCGGCTACGTGTTCTTCCGCGACCAGCTG
This sequence comes from Arthrobacter sp. A2-55, assembly GCF_025548615.1. Taxonomy (NCBI): domain Bacteria; kingdom Bacillati; phylum Actinomycetota; class Actinomycetes; order Micrococcales; family Micrococcaceae; genus Arthrobacter; species Arthrobacter sp. A2-55. Next base: position 61,669 of record NZ_JAJLOZ010000011.1, read on the forward strand.
TCCATGCCGGACTTCGACCTCTCACACCTGCAGTTCCAGTTCTGGCCCATGCTGGTGGGTGCGCTGTTGTTTGTGGGCGGCTTCATCCTGTTCACCGGCGTCCTGGTCTCCATTGGTGCGGTGATGCCCACGGCCAAGGACGCCAGCACCGTGTTTGCGCCCGTCATGATCATGATGTTCATCCCCTTCTACATTGTGACCATGGTGGTCAGCGACCCCGGCAACCTCATTGTGCAGATTTTTACCTTCTTCCCGTTCACCGCGCCCATCACGGCCATGCTGCGGAACGGTTTTGGTTCGCTGGGCGGACCCGCGGCAGCGGTGGTGATCGTGGAGCTCTTTGTCTTCGGCTTTGCGGCCCTGCGCCTGGCCGTGCACCTGTTCCGCTACGGCTCCATTGAGTACTCGCGCAAGCTGTCCCTTCGGACGGCATTTGCCAGGAAGGGCTGAGGCCCATGGAACGCAGGGTGCTGTGGGTGGCCATCCTGGCGTCCTTTGTGGCGTTCCTGGACGGGGCCATTGTGAACGTGGCGCTGCCGGCCATGACCCGGGAGCTGGGCGGGGGGATCACCACGCAGCAGTGGGTGGTGGACGCCTACCTGCTCACGCTAGGCTCGCTGATCCTCATTGCCGGCTCCCTGTCCGACACCCTGGGCCGCGTGCGGATCCTGCGGGCCGGGCTGCTGGTCTTTGGGGTGGCGTCCCTGGCCTGTGCGTTTGCCCCCAGCGCCCTGCTCCTGGTGGTTTCGCGTGCCGTGCAGGGTGCCGGGGCCGCACTGCTGGTGCCCAGTTCCCTGGCATTGATCACCTCCACCTTCAGCGGGCCAGCCCAAGGCAAGGCGATCGGCAGGTGGACGGCGTGGACGGGTACGGCGTTCCTGGCCGGGCCCCTGCTGGGCGGGCTGCTGGTTGACTATTCCAGCTGGCGGCTGGTCTTCGCCATCAATGTCCTGCCCATTGCCGCCACCTTCTGGCTGCTCAAGGGCCTGGCCCTTCCCGCTGCCCCCGCGGACGACGCCGGGGCTGCCGCCGGCGCCAGGAGGCGGGTGGACGTGCCGGGGGCCCTCCTGGCCTCGGTGGGGCTGGGCGGCACCGTGTTTGCGTTGATTGAACAGGACAGGCTGGGATGGGGGAGCCCGGCGGTCTTTGTGCCCTTCACCGTGGGCGTGGCTGCCCTGGCCGTGTTTCTCTGGTGGGAGGCGCGCACCCCGCAGCCCATGATGCCGCTGCCGCTGTTCCGGACCAGGAACTTCGGCATGGGCAATGTGGCCACGGCCTTCATCTATGCCGGGGTGTCGCTGGGCGGCCTCATGATGGTGCTGTTCCTGCAGGAAGTGGCGGGGTTTTCGGCTGCTCTTGCGGGCCTGGCCTCGATGCCCACTGCGGTCATCATGCTGCTGCTGTCCGGCCCTTTTGGCACGCTGGCCGGCAAGTACGGGCCCCGGCTGTTCATGGCGGTTGGCCCCATTGTGGCGGGAACAGGCTACCTGCTCATGGCCACCACTTCCGTCCCGTTCAATTTTTGGCTGCACATCCTGCCGGGCATCCTGGTGTTCGCGGTGGGCATGTCCATGACGGTGGCACCCCTCACCGCCGCAATCCTCGGGGCCGTCCCCACGAAGCAAAGCGGCATAGGATCGGCCATCAACAATGCCGTTTCCCGGGTGGCCGGGCTGATCGCTGTGGCCCTGGCCGGCGTGATGCTTGGCGGCGTGCTGGACTTTGACTCATTTCGACGCATTGTGGCCATTACGGCGGCGCTGTTCATCACAGGCGGCGTGATTTCGGCGCTGGGCATTGTCAACACGGGGTTGCGGGGCGTCAAGCAGACACAGGCCGCCGCTTAACGCCGTACATTGGCTTGCAACGGCCCTCTGGCGGGACCCGTATTGATGAAAGGAAGCACTCCATGGGCCTTGAAACTGTGATGGTTGCCTGCTCGCACGGCACCAACAACACGGAGGGCCGGGCGCGGATCAACCAGCTCCGGGCGGACATCGCGGTCCTTCGCCCCGGGCTTACGGTGCTGGAGGCCTACGTCGATGTGCAGGAGCCGGCCCTGCCCGATGTGGTGGCGGGGCTGCCCGAGGGGGTTCGGGCCGTCGTAGTGCCGTTGCTGCTGACGGTGGGCTACCACGTCCAGGTGGACATAGCCCAGGCCGTGGCAAGCCGGCCCGGCACTCTCGCCGCCGCACCGTTGGGGCCGGATCCGCGGCTGGCCGGACTGCTGCATGAACGGCTCGGCACTCTGCCTCACGGGTGGGGGATTGTGCTGGCCGCAGCCGGTTCCTCGCGGCCGGAGGCGGCCGAACAGATCGAGGTGCTTGCGGCGGACCTGGCCGTTCGCAGGCCGGAGCGGGTGCTTGCGGCCTACGGCGCCAGCGCCCGCCCCTCAGTGCCGGAAGCCGTGGCGCAGCTGCGCGCGGAGGGGGCGTCCGGCGTCGCGGTTGCCTCCTACCTGCTGGCGCCCGGCTACTTCCACGACCAGCTCTCGCTGGCCGGAGCCGATGCGGTGTCCGAGCCGCTGCTGCCGTCCGGACTGGTGGCACAGCTGGCGCTGGAGCACTTCGACGCTGCGGTTTCCCGGGCTGCCTAGTATTTCGGCGCGGGGGTTCACGGTGAACTTGGCGCCGGGTGACACAAAGCCCGGACCAGTGACATGCGGCTCCGGGACCTACACGGACCCGCCCACCAAGGCGACCGGCCCGGCGTCGTGCTTGTTACGGGTTGCCAAGCACAACCGGGCCGGAAATGGGGCACGTGACGAAATATTGCCTAAGGTGAACCCGCGTTGCATCCCTTGTTTGCCGTCAATGGCGGGCAATCTACGCTCGTTTCATGACACAGACAGCTCTAGCCGGAGCAACCGCCCCTGGCACTGACAACGGGACAGCCACCACAACTGCAGGGGCCGCCGCCGCGCATGCCTCCCGCCCTGTCCGCGTGCGCCCCGCAACGAAGCCGCATGGGCAGTGGGTTGTGGACGGCAAGGCCCCGCTGAACCCTGTCGAGGCGTGGAAGCAGGAGGACGACGGTCTCTCCGTGCGCCACCGCATTGAGACGATCTACTCCAAGCAGGGCTTCGACTCCATCGCCGACGACGACCTGCACGGCCGGTTCCGCTGGTGGGGGCTGTACACGCAGCGCAAGCAGGGGATCGACGGCGGCAAGACGGCCTCCCTGGAACCGCACGAGCTTGAGGACAGCTACCTCATGATGCGTGTGAGGACCGACGGCGGCAAGCTCACCACCGAGCAGCTGCGCGTGATCGGCCAAATTTCTGTTGACTTTGCCCGCAACACGGCAGATTTGACCAACCGCCAAAACATCCAGTTCCACTGGATTGAGGTGGAAAACGTCCCGGAGATCTGGCGCCGCCTCGAGGCCGTGGGCCTGCAAACCACAGAGGCGTGCGGCGACGTTCCCCGCGGCATGCTGGGTTCCCCCGTGGCAGGCATTGCCAAGGCGGAAATCATCGACCCCACCGATTTCCTGCAGGAGCTGCGCGAGCGGTTCATCGGCAACCCACAGTTCTCCAACCTGCCGCGCAAGTACAAAACGTCCATCACGGGCTACCCGGACCACGACACCATCCACGAGATCAACGACATCTCCTTTGTTGGCGTGCGGCACCCGGAACTCGGCCCCGGTTACGACCTGTGGGTGGGCGGCGGGCTCTCCACCGCGCCCCGGCTGGCGCAGCGCGTGGGCGTGTTCGTGCCGCCGGAGGACGGGCCGGCCGTCTGGGAGGGCGTCACCAGCATCTTTCGCGACTACGGCTACCGGCGGATGCGCAACAAGGCCCGCCTGAAGTTCCTGGTGGAGGACTGGGGAGCGGAAAAGTTCCGGCAGGTCCTGGAGGATGAATACCTTGGCCGCAAGCTGCCCGACGGCGTGGCCCCGCCGAAGGCCACCGTCAACGGCGACCATGTTGGTGTCCACGAACAGAAGGACGGCAAGTTCTTCATCGGCGCAGCCCCGTTTGTGGGCCGCTTCTCCGGCACGCAGATGCTGGCCCTCGCGGACCTCCTGGAAGCCCATGGCTCCCACCGCCTGCGCACCACCCCGCTGCAAAAGATCATTGCCCTGGACATTTCCCAGGACAAGGTCGAGGCAGTGGTGGCCGGTTTGGACGAGCTTGGCTTGTCCGCCCGCCCGTCAGTGTTCCGCCGCAACACCATGGCGTGCACCGGCATCGAGTTCTGCAAGCTCGCCATCGTCAACACGAAGGACACGGCCATCGACGTGATCGGCCAGCTCGAGGTGCGCCTGGCCGACCTGGTCGACGCCGGCGTGCTGGGCGATCCCATCACCCTCTACCTCAACGGCTGCCCCAACTCCTGCGCCCGCATCCAGACGGCCGACATTGGCCTGAAGGGCATTGTGGTCCCCACGGACGACGGCGGCACAACAGGAGGCTTCCAGGTCCACCTGGGCGGGGGCTTGTCTTCGCACAACCGCGAAGAGGCAGGCCTGGGCCGCACCGTCCGCGGCCTGAAGGTTGCCATCGACGACCTGGCCGACTACGTGGAGCGCGTCATCCGCAGCTATGCGGCCAACAAGCTGGCGGAGGAGACCTTCGCCGAATTCGCACACCGCGTGGATGAGGAGCTGCTGAAATGACACGATCCGATCCGCTGGTCGAGCTTGTCGAGACCCCGGTCCGCACCCACGCAGAACTGAAGGCCCTGGCCAAAGCCGGTGCCGCCGAGCTTGGCTGGGACGCGTCTGCCAAGGATGTCATCGCCTGGGTGGCGAAAAACTTCAAAACCGGGGCGGCCGCCGTCGCCTGTTCCATGGCCGACGCCGTGCTGCCGGCCCTGGTCGCCGAGCAGCTCCCCGGCGTGGACGTCCTTTTTCTGGACACCGGCTATCACTTCCCGGAGACCTATGCCACCCGCAACGAGGTGGCGGAAAACCTGCGGGTGAACGTGGTGGACGTGAAGCCGGAGCACTCCGTGGCGGAACAGGATTCGCTGCTGGGCAAGGATCTCTTTGCCCGCGACCCTGCCCAATGCTGCGCACTGCGGAAGGTGGAGCCGCTGCACCGTTCGCTGCAGGGCTACGAACTGTGGTTCACCGGCGTGCGCCGCGACGAGGCACCCACACGGACCAATACGCCGCTGGTCAGTTGGGACGAGAAGAACGGCCTGGTCAAGGTCAACCCGGTTGCCACCTGGTCCTATGAGGAATTGATCAGCTACTCGGAGGAGAACCTCCTCCCCGTCAACCCATTGCTCAGCCAGGGCTACCCGTCCATCGGCTGCGCCCCGTGCACCAAGAAAGTGGCCCCCGGCGCGGACCCCAGGTCCGGACGCTGGGCCGGAACCTCCAAGACAGAATGCGGATTACACGTATGAGCACCCAAGTCACTGAAGCTGTGATTGACCCCGTCGATGTCCTGACATCCCTCGACCTCCTTGAATCCGAGGCCATCCACATTATTCGCGAGGTGGTGGCTGAGTTTGAGCGCCCCGCGCTGCTGTTTTCCGGCGGCAAGGACTCAGTGTTGATGCTGCACCTGGCCACGAAGGCGTTCTGGCCGGGCAAGGTGCCGTTCCCCGTGCTGCACGTGGACACCGGCCACAACTTCCCGGAGGTCATCGAGTTCCGCGACCGCACCGTGGAACGATTGGGGCTGCGCCTGGAGGTGGGCTCCGTCCAGGAGTTCATTGACAGGGGCGAACTTGCAGAACGGGCTGATGGCACCCGCAATCCGCTGCAGACCGTGCCGCTGCTTGACGCCATTTCACGCAACAAGTTCGACGCCGTGTTTGGCGGCGGCCGCCGCGACGAGGACAAGGCCCGCGCCAAGGAGCGAATCCTGTCCCTGCGCGACGAGTTCGGCCAGTGGGACCCCCGCAACCAGCGCCCCGAACTGTGGAACCTCTACAACGGCCGCCACACGGTGGGCCAGCATGTGCGTGCCTTCCCCATCAGCAACTGGACCGAACTGGATGTGTGGAGGTACATCGCCCGCGAAGGCATTGAGCTGCCGCCGCTGTACTACGCCCACGAACGCGAAGTTTTTGCCCGCGACGGCATGTGGCGGGCAGTGGGCGAGGTTTCGCAGCCGCTCCCGGACGAGGAAGTGGTCATCAAGCAGGTCCGCTACCGCACTGTGGGGGACATGTCCTGCACCGGGGCAGTGGTCTCCAACGCCACCACCGTCCATGACGTGGTGCGCGAAGTTGCCGCCTCCACCCTGACCGAACGTGGCGCCACGCGGGCCGATGACCGCATCTCCGAGGCAGCCATGGAAGACCGCAAGAAAGACGGCTATTTCTAATGAGCATCATCGAAGCCCCACTCGCGCAGCTGACCCTGTTCCGCTTTGCCACCGCCGGCTCCGTCGACGACGGCAAGTCCACCCTGGTGGGCCGCCTGCTCCATGATTCCAAGGCGATCCTGGCCGACACGCTCGACGCCGTCACCCGAACGTCGGAGCGGCGCGGCTTTGGCGGGGAAAACGGCAGCACCCAGAAGATTGACCTGGCGCTGCTCACGGACGGCCTGCGCGCCGAGCGCGAGCAGGGCATCACGATCGACGTGGCCTACCGGTACTTTTCCACCGACCGCCGCAGCTTCATCCTGGCGGACACCCCGGGACATGTGCAGTACACCAAGAACACGGTGACGGGCGCGTCCACTGCGGATGCCGTCGTCGTGCTTGTCGATGCCCGCAAGGGCGTGCTGGAGCAGACGCGCCGGCACCTGTCCGTGCTGCGGCTGTTGCGGGTGCCCAACGTGGTGGTTGCGGTCAACAAGATTGACCTGGTGGACTTCAGCGAGTCAACGTTCCGCGCCATCGAGGCCGATGCCCAGGCCGTGGCTGGCGAGATCGGCCTCAGCGATGTGCTGGTGGTCCCGGTGTCCGCGCTGGAGGGCGACAACGTGGTGGAACGCTCCGCCCACACGCCCTGGTACACGGGTGCCACGCTGCTGGAGATCCTGGAAACCCTGCCCACCACAGACGAGCTGGAACGCGGGCTGGAGCCGTTCCGCTTCCCCGTCCAGCTGGTCATCCGCCCGCAAGGCGCGCTGGCCCCGGAGCTTTCTTCCGCGTTCGACGCCGGCGCCTCCTTCCGCGACTACCGCGCCTATGCGGGGCAAGTGGCTTCGGGCTCGGTGTCCGTGGGTGACGAGATCACCGTGCTGCCGTCCGGGCGGAAGGCGTCAGTGGTGGGGATTGACTTTGCGGGGCGTGCCCTGGACCGTGCCGTGGCTCCCCAGTCCGTTTCGCTGCGGCTGAGCGAGGAGATCGACATTGCCCGGGGCGACGTGATCGCCGCCACCGGGACGTTTGGAGAGGTCAAGCAAGACTTGTATGCGGAGCTGTGCTGGCTTTCGGCCAAGCCGCTGCGCGAGGGTGCCAAGGTACTGATCAAGCACGGCAGCAAAACTGTTCAGGGCCTGGTCCGCGCCGTGACGGGCAAGCTGGACCTGGAGACGTTTGGCTACGGGGCTGTTTCGGGCTTGGAGCTGAATGACATTGGCACGGCACAGATCCGGCTGTCCTCGGCACTGCCCATTGAGACGTATGCGCTGCACCGGCGCACCGGCGCGTTCCTGGTGGTCGACCCCCAGGACGGCAACACGCTGGCCGCCGGCCTGGTCAAGGACCACCCGGGCGACCACGAGGATGAGCGCTACGTGATCTAGCCCCTGGTGGCCGGGCTTGTCGCCGGTGGTCGAGCTTGTCGAGGCTCTGGTTTTGCCGCCGTTTCCGCACTTTTTGGCGCCGCTGTGTCGGTCGC
>NZ_JAJLOZ010000110.1:0-9615 GCF_025548615.1 Arthrobacter sp. A2-55
CAACCAGGGGCCCCGCTGCCCCGCACGACGCCGGACGGCCGGGTGCCGCCGGCAGCGCACCCGCCGCCGTGGCCGGGCAGGGCGGCTACTCGCAGGCTGGTTCAGGACAGGGCGGGCCCGGTCATGCCGGTCCCGCGCAGGGCAGCCACTGGCAGGGAAGCCCGGTGCAAGGCGGGGGCGCGCTGGGCGGAGGGGTCGGCGTCGTGCTGGCCGAACCGCAGGAGGCGCCGCAGCCGGAATTTGTCAGGCCCGACCCCCGCGACCCCCAGGGCCGCATGGAGCGGGAGGCGCTGGAAGTGGTGCTCCAGCACCCCGGGCTGCTCACTGCCGGGAATTGGCAGCACTTTGCGGCGACCGAGTTTGTGGTGCCGGCGTACAAGGCGGTCCAGCAGGGAATTGCCGCAGCGGGGGAGTCCCTGGCGGCGTCCTCGCAATGGCTGGAGGCCGTGCGGGAACACGTGCCGCCGGTTTTGGCATCGCTGGTGGCGGAGCTGGCCCTGAGCCCGCTGCCTGCCACGCGGGAGGAAACCTTGAACCGGTACTGCCGGGACATCCTGCGGCGGCTGTTTGAAATGCAGATCACGCGGCTGAAGGAAGAGCGGCTGGGCGCGCTGCAAAGGATGGATCCCGCCGTGGATCCGGAGGGCTACCAACTGCTCCAGCGCGAGCTCATGGAGCTGGAGACGGCCCGCAGGGCGCTGCGTTCGGACTCCTGACCGCCCTGCGGCTTGGCCGATTTCGCAACCGGGCCAGCCTTTGTTATTGTTGTTCCTGCGCGATCCTCTGTAGCTCAATTGGCAGAGCATTCGACTGTTAATCGAAGGGTTACTGGTTCAAGTCCAGTCAGAGGAGCCAATCCCGTTCAGGGATTTCCGGAAGCCAATCCGGACACACGCGCAGCAGGAAAATCCATGGAATGCCTTATGCAAGGCACGTCCATGGCATTTGACTGCTTCATTCCTCCGTAGCTCAATTGGCAGAGCATTCGACTGTTAATCGAAGGGTTACTGGTTCAAGTCCAGTCGGAGGAGCCATTTCCGGAGTCCCCGTCCTCATTGTGAGGGCGGGGACTTTTGGTTTTCCCAGCTCCCCCGGACACACCGCAGCGGTAGAATTGGGCATTCGGCTTGGGGCGGCGGGGTCCCGGGCGGGCGTGCTGGTTGTTGCGACCGGAGGGTGAATGGCCATGTGGATTCGTCGAGTGCTGGCGGTGGCGGTTTTTGTGTCCGCCGTCATCCACCTGGAACAGTGGATAGTCGTTTTCCGGCACACGGCCGTGGTGGGGCCGGCCATGCTGCTGAACTTTGGCGGAGGCGTAGTGATTGCCGGGCTTTTGCTGTTCTGGCACCATTGGGCAACCCTGGCCCTCGCCGCGCTGTTTGGCGCGGCGACCCTCGGTGCTTTCCTTACCGCCGTCACGGTGGGCCTGTTTGGCGTCCACGAGCACTGGACGGGGTGGGAAATCTTCACGGCAGCGGGGGTGGAAATCGTGGCCATCGTGGTGGGGATTACCGGACTGCTGGCGGAACGCCGCCGTTCCCAGGCAGTTTCACGCCAGGGCTGAACGCCGCCAGGAAACGGTCGCGGAACACACTCATGGGCCAGGTGGGCGCCGTCGGCGCCGGGAGCATGCCCTCCTGCCAGTCCCATGCGGAAATGCGCTTCAGCACGGAGGGGTCCCGGGCAATGATGGACACGGGCACGTCGTGGCCGGCCGCTGTCCCGGAGACCTGGGCGTTGGGCTGGTGGTCGCCCAGCACCACCATCACCAGGTTCGGGTCCGGGTGGGCTGCCACAAAGGAAAAGATGGAGCCCAGCGAGTATTCAATGGACTGCCCGTACAGGGACTTGACCCTGGCCGGGTTGGCGGAGACCGATTCGGGGGTGGGCCCCTGGGCCGGCATGCCGTTGAAAATGCTGCCGTCGCCCACCTGGGACCACGGCACCAGCCGGGGCAGGGGCGTCCATGGCGTGTGGCTGGAGACAAGGTCGATTTCCGCCATGACAGGTGGCCGGCCGGCCCGGTCCAGCTCCAGGCGGGCAAAAGCGGCGAGCGCGTACTGGTCAGGCATGGTGGCGTAGCTGAAGTTCGGCCCGCGGTAGCCCACGTTGCGGGAGTCGTAAAGGGCGTCATAGTGGTAGAACCGTGCGCCCTGCGGCCAGTCGATGGTGTCGGAGGGAATATCGGAAACGGTCCGCCAGTCTGCCTGCTTGAAGGCGCCGGACAGGGTCAGCCTGTTGCTGGTCAGCAGCTGGTTGTAGCGCTGCTGACTGTCCACCCACAGCCCGGACTGAAGCGTGGAGTGGGCCAGCCAGCTGATGCCCCCGAATGTGGGTGAGGTGAGGAAGGCGCTGCGGGCCGAAAACCCCTCCGCGGTCAGGCTGGCGGTCCCTTCCTTGAGAACGGCGGAAACGCCGGGAGCCAACGCCGGGTCCTCCAGCGCCACCCGGCCGTAACTTTCCACGAAGACCAGCAGCACGTCCTTGCCCTTCAAGGCGGCCAGCAGGCCGGACGGGTCCGCTGCGCCGCGGGCCAGGGCATCCCGCACCGGATCCTGCGTTATTTCCGAGGCAAAGGCTTTGCGGTCCGCCAGCCCGCTGCCCAGCCGTGACAGCTGTTCCTGGACCAGCCCGGCCGTGCCGAACGCCGCCGTCGGCAAGCCGGGGGCCGACTGCAGCCCCAGGACTGCGAACACGGCCCACACCACGGCAAAAGCCGCCGAACCCTGCAACGAAGTGCGCCGGTGGGCGGCCACCACCCGCGTTAGTCGCAGCACAGCCAGCGGCAGCAGCGCCAAGGCGGCGGCCGCAAACACCACGGCACCGGCGGCAACGGCAACCGCGCCCGCGCTGCCGATGGAGTCGGCCAGGACGCCGAAGCCCGGCCCAAAGTAATACCAGTCGTTGACGGGGTCAAAGGGGCGGTCAAAGGCGGCCGAGAAACCCATGTCCAGGACCTTGGCAATGGCCACCACGCCGAGCACCACGCCCATCGCGGTGCCGGCAAGCTTGCGGCCGGCGGGCGGAAGGAAGCCGGCCGCGGCAATGGCCAGCAGCTCCAACGGCAGGGCCGCGAACGCTGCCAGCTCCAGCTGTCCGATCCGCTGCGGCGCCAGCAGCACGCACCACACCACCGCCCCCGCCACTGCCGCGGAGACCGGGCCCGGCACCGTTGACGTCCGGTCCTGAACCTCGGGGCCGACGGAGTCCGGGCGTCCGCCGTCAGCATCCCTGCGTCTGCCGCCGCGACGAACCCTGCCTCGGCGGGGTGCCCGGTGACGCCACAACCACCACGTTTCGTGTCCAAAGGACTCCGCCAGCAGTGCCAGGGCCACCGCCAAAACGGCAGCCATGGCGGCCCGTGGGAGGACGTCGGCAGCCGCAACGGTCAAGGCCACTCCCTGCACCACGGCCACCACCTTGGACCAATAGCGCGGCGGCGCCGATTCCCGCAGCCAGGGAAGGAACCAGGCGGCCGCCACAAACACATACCGGGCCAGTCCGATCGCCAGGACCCACACGCCGAACGCCGGTGCGGCATACACAGCGAGCGCCAAGATCAGGAAAGCGTCAACCTCCATGTCGAAGCGCGCCCCGAGTGCCGACGTCGTGCCCGTCCGGCGGGCAACCATCCCATCCACGGCGTCCAGCACGATGGTGGCCGAGGCCAGCGACACAAGAAGCACGACGGCCGCGGGCCGCTGGGCAGCTCCGCCCAGAGACCCTGCCAGGAGGTCCGCCACGAGGGCCGCGGCACCGCCGGCCAGGACTGAACGCAGCAGGGTGACCCAGTCGGCGGGCCCCAGGCCCGGCCGGCGGTCGGCGCCGAGGCCCCGGGCCAGCAGGCCATTGGCGGCAACAGCGGCGACGGCGCCCACGCCCCACCCCGCAGCGCTGAGCCCAACGGTAGCGGACAGGGCAGTGAGCAGCGCCAATTGGCACAGGAACCCGGCGAGCGGGCCGCAATGAACCGGACGCACGGCGCCTCCGTTTGGAAGTCAACAACAGTATTAGGATAGGGGCAATCTCAGGGATTGCCCGGGACCACGAGTGGGGGTGCGCAGGCTGTGGGCGGTGAAGGTCTCGCGTTCTGGCTCCGCGCCCCCGGCATGGGCGAGCTCCGCAGCGAGACGTTGCACCTGCCAGGCCCGGGCGAGGTGCTGGTTCGGACCCTGTATTCCGGTGTCAGCCGGGCCAGCGAGGCACTGGTGTTCCGCGGCGGCGTCCCGGCCAGCCAGCACCAGGCCATGCGGGCTCCCTTCCAGGACGGCGACTTTCCGGGGCCCGTGAAGTACGGCTATCTCAGCGTCGGCCTGGTGGAGCAGGGGCCGCCCGCTCTGCTGGGGCGAACAGTATTCACCCTGTTCCCGCACCAGGACGCCTACGTGGTGCCAGCCGCCGCCGTGCACGTGGTGCCCGACGGCGTCCCGGCCAGTCGCGCCGTCTTGGCAGGGACGGTGGAAACCGCCGTCAATGCGTTGTGGGATGCGGCGCCGCTGGTCGGGGACCGGGTTGCCGTGGTCGGTGCGGGCATGGTGGGCTGCGCCGTGGCCCGGCTGCTCACGCAGGTCCTGGGCGTGCAGGTGGTGATTTTCGACGTCGATCCCGGCAAGGCCGCGGTGGCCGAGGCCCTGGGCGTGCGCTTTGCCCTGGCTGGCGGCTCGCCCGCTGATTCGCCCGGCGCCTCGCCCGCCGTCGGGCCTGAAAGCCTCTGGCCGGACGGCGCCGGGGCCGACATCTCCTTTCACACGAGCGGGACGTCGGCAGGGCTCCAACTGGCCCTTGACCTGCTGGCGCCGGAAGGCTCCGTGGTGGACCTGAGCTGGTACGGCGACACCCCGGTGCAGCTGTCCCTGGGCGGGGCCTTCCATGCCGGGCGCCTGACCATCCGTTCCAGCCAGGTGGGCGCCGTGGCCCCGGCCCGCAGGCGCAACCGCAGCACCGCCCAGCGGCTGGCCTTCGCCCTGGAGCTGCTGCGAGAGCCGGCCTTTGACGTGCTGCTCACCGGCACCTCGCCGTTTCGGGAGCTGCCATCCGTCATGCCGCGGCTGGCGGACGGCAGCCTGCCCGCCCTGTGCCACCTCATCTCCTACGGAAACGGGTAATGCCATGTTCAGCGTGAGCGTCCGCGACCACCTGATGGTGGCCCACAGCTTCCACGGGGAGGAATTCGGCCCGGCCCGGCAATTGCACGGGGCCACCTACGTCATAGACGCCACGTTCAAGCGGGACGGGCTTGCCGGCAACGGGACTGTGGTGGACATTGCGGCAGCCTCCGAACAGCTGCGTGCGGTGGTGGCCGAACTTGGCTACCGCAACCTCGACGACGACCCCTCCTTTGCCGGCATCAACACCACCACCGAGGTCCTGGCGCGCGAAGTCGCCGACCGCCTGGCAGCACGCATCCATGCTGGAAAACTGGGCCCGGAAGCGCTCCTGGTCAACGGCATCTCCGTCACGCTCCACGAATCCCACATCGCGTGGGCCAGTTATGAGCGGGCGCTGTGAGCACTGTCCACCTGGTGGTGCCCTGCGGCATTGACAATCCGGCCAGGCCCAGCGGCGGCAATGTCTACGACCGGCGGATGAGCCGGGAACTGGCCGCCGGCGGCTGGGTAGTGGCCGAACATGCCGTGCCCGGTGCCTGGCCGGTGCCGGACGCCGACTGTGCCCGCGCGCTCGCCGCAGTGCTGGAGGGGTTGCCTGACGGCGCCACTGTCCTCCTTGACGGCCTGCTCCTGCCTGCCCTTCCCCCCGCCGCTGCCTGGGCCGGGCGGCTGTGCCTGGTGGTGCTCGCGCACACCGTTCCATCCTTGAAGCACGACGCCGGCACCTCCCCACGCGCGCACCGGCCCGGGAGTGCCGTCCCCGGCAGCGTGCTGGCTGCCGCCACGGCCATTGTCGCCACCAGCCACTGGACGAAGGACCAGCTGGTGGCGGCCGGCCACGGCGTGCCGGCGGAAAACATCCACGTCGTGGAGCCCGGCGCGGACCGGGCCGGGATTGCGACGCGGAGCCCCGGCGGCGGCCGCCTGCTCTGCGTCGCGGCCGTCACGGAGGCCAAGGGCCAGGACACCGTCCTCGCAGCACTGGCCGGCCTGGCACGCCTGGACTGGGATTTCACCTGCGTGGGGGCGTGCGACCTTGATCCCGACTTCACCGCTCGTCTTCTCAGGGACGCCCGCGACGCCGGAATCGCAGGCAGGGTGCACCTGGTTGGCCCGCGCACGGGTGCGGCACTGGAGGCTATGTATGCCTCCGCCGACATATTGCTGCTGGCCTCCCGGACCGAAAGTTATGGCATGGTGGTCGCCGAGGCCCTGGTGCGCGGCCTCCCCGTCATCGCCACGGGCGTTGGCGGTGTCCCACGAACATTGGCGGGAACGGACTCCGGATGCCTGCCGGGCCTGCTGGTGCCGCCCGGTGATCCCGCCGCCCTGGCCGCTTCCCTGGAGGCGTGGCTGGGCGACCCCGGCTTGCGACGCCGGCTCCGGAGCGCCGCCCGGGAACGGGGCGCGGCCCTGGAACGGCACAGTTGGCGGGCTGCGGGGCGCAGGCTTTCGTCCATCCTGGCGCACGCCGCAGGCGTCTCATCCGCAGCGGGCCCCCTGGCTGCCAGCACGACTGCCGCCGGAACCTCGGCAGCCAGCACGCAAGGGAACAGCTCTCCGGGACGCGGCGATGGAGTTGTGGGCAGCCGGCACGCGGTGCCCCTGGCCGCATCCGTGGGAGGTGGCTGAGGTGTCCCGTTCCCTCGTGAGGTGGTTGCAGCCTCTGGCGGGTGCCGCCGTGCTGGGCGTGCTGGTCTGGCGCCTCGGCGCGGGACCGTTCCTGGCCGGCATCACGGCCGTGGATGCGCGGGTCCTCGCCGCGTCCGCCGTCGTTCTGTTCCTCGCAACGGTGTGTTCCGCCTGGCGCTGGCGGCTGGTGGCCCGCGGACTGGGCCTGGAACTGACCCTGAAATCGGCCGTTGCCGCCTCCTACCGCGCCCAGTTCCTCAATTCCACCCTGCCCGGCGGCATCCTCGGCGATGTCCACCGCGGACTGGCCCATGGCCGGTCCGGGGGCGGCGCGGGGCTCGGCCTGCGCGCCGTTGCCTGGGAACGCGCAGCGGGGCAGCTGGTGCAGGCCGTGCTGGCCTTGGCCCTGCTCGCGGCGCTGCCTTCGCCAGTGCGGACAGCGGTGGCACTGCCGGCCGTGGTGCTGCTCGGAGCCGCCGCCGTCGTATTCGCCGCCCTGCGGCTGCGGACGGCAGGCGGGCCGTCCTGGTGGGCCAGGATCCTGCGCACGGCTTCGGCGGATGTTCGCCGCGGCCTCCTGCCGCGCCACACCTGGCCTGGCGTGGTCACAGCCTCCTTCCTGGCCGTGGCCGGGTATGTGGCAGTCTTCCTGATGGCTGCCAGGTCGGCGGGGTCCACGGCGCCGCTGCGGCAGCTGCTGCCCCTGGCCGTGCTGGTGCTGATGGCGATGGCGGTGCCTGCCAGCATTGCCGGGTGGGGGCCGCGTGAAGGTGCCGCGGCCTGGGCCTTCAGCGCCGCGGGCCTAGGGGCCGCACAGGGGGTCAGCGCCGCCGTGGTCTATGGGGTGCTTTCCCTGGTTTCCTGCCTGCCGGGGGCGTTGGTGCTTGTCGCGGGGGCCCGGGCCGGTGCCCGTGCCGGTGTCGGGGCAGCCGGGGCAGCCGGCAGGCAAGCGGTGGAGGCTGAACGGCCGGCCGGACGGCTCGGAGGCGGCCTTGGCTGAGCGCCCCTATACGCTGTTGAGCTGCTGCATGTCCCTGGACGGTTACATTGACGACGCCGGACAGGACAGGCTGCTGCTCTCCAACGGCCCCGATTTTGAGCGGGTTGATGCGGTCCGGGCCTCCTGCGATGCGATCATGGTGGGCGCCGCCACCATCCGGGCCGACAATCCGCGGCTGCTGGTGCGCAGCCGGGCCCTGGCAGGGGAGCGGACGGCGCGGGGATTGCCGGGCTCGCCCGTGAAGGTGACCGTGACGGGAGCGGGCCGGCTTGATCCGGAGGCCAACTTTTTTGCCGACGACGGCGCGCAAAAGCTGGTCTATTGCGCCAGCGAATGTGCCCCCGCGATGTCGCTGGCGCTGGGCGGGGCCGCCACGGTGGTCGACGCCGGCTCGCCGGTGCGGATGGCGGCCGTGTCCGAGGACCTGCATGGACGGGGCATCCGCCGGCTCATGGTGGAAGGCGGCAGCCAGGTCCACACACAATTCCTGGCCGGCGGCCTGGCCGATGAGCTGCAGCTGGTGGTGGCACCGTTCTTTGTGGGTGATTCCCGGGCGCCGCGGCTGGTGGGCGACGCCGCATTCCCATGGAATCCGGGACGTCACGCCAGGCTCGTTGAGACCCTACCCCTCGGAAACGCCGTCCTTTTGAGGTATGCGCTTTCGGACCGTTTCGACGGCGCTAAAGGGCAGGAACCGTCCGCGGCCGGACGATGAGCCACAGGGCGGCCATGGCCAGCAGTATGGAGCACCCCATGATCAAGGCCATGGGGGTGGCCGTCTTGACGCCCACCAGGCCCACCACCGGGGTGATCAACCCGGCGAAGCCGAACGTTGCTGCGCCCAGCAGGGAAGCGGCCGTCCCGGCCTGGCGCCCGTTGCGGGCCAGGCCCAGCACCTGCACGGAGGGGAACATCAGCCCTGTCGCGGCAATGAAGAACCAGAGCGGAACCATGACGCCCCACAGCCCCAGTCCCAGCTGGTCAAACAGCACCATCGCGGCCGCGGCGGCCACCTGCACCACCGTTGCACCAGCAATAACCCACTGGGGCCCCACCCGGCGCATGATGCGGGCGGCCACCTGGACACCCGTCACCACCCCGAGCGAGTTGATGGCAAACAGGAAGCCATACTGCTGCGGGGTGAAACCGTAGGTGTTTTGGAACAGAAAGGTCGACGCTGAAAGATAGGTGAAAAGGGCGGCGAAGTTCAGTCCGCCCACGAGCAGCGTGCCCACAAAAATCCTGTCGCCGAAGACTGCCTTGTAGCGGCTGGCGACACTCACGCCGTCGGACTTTCTCTTCTCCGGCGGCAGCGTTTCAATAATGAAAACGAACGCGGCCACCACCACCAGTGCGCCGTAGCCAGCCAGGAACCAGAAAATGCCGGGCCAGTCCATTATGCCCAGCAGCTGGGAGCCGATGACGGGGGCGAAGATCGGGGCCATGCCGTTGACCAGGGACATGTAGGAGAGCATGCGGACCAGCCGGTAGCCGCCAAAGAGGTCGCGGATCATGGCCATGGCCACCACGCCGCCGCCGGCCGCCCCGATGCCCTGCAGGATGCGGAAAATGCCCAGCATGGTGATGTCGGTGGACATCGCGGCGCCGATGGATGCCGCCACGTGCAGGGCCGTGGCCAGGATCAGCGGCACGCGGCGGCCAAACCTGTCGCTGAATGGGCCTACCACCAGCTGGCCTGCGGCAAAGCCGATGGTCGTGGCCGTCAGGGTCAGCTGCACCGCCGTGGCACTGACGTTCAGTTCCTTGCCAATGATGGGGAATGCCGGCAGGTAAAGGTCAATCGTGAAAGGGCCCAGTGCTGTCAGCAATCCCAGGACCAGGACGTAGATGAGTTTTTGCCGGCGGGAGAGGCTG
>NZ_JAJLOZ010000111.1:0-9495 GCF_025548615.1 Arthrobacter sp. A2-55
CGGCCGCCCCGCGCCCGCCGGCCCCGGCCAAGGATGCCGCCCGCACCGGCACCACACCCATCCCGGCACAGCTCCCCAAGACCGCCAAGGACACCTCCGTCCCGGACGAGGCAGTCAGCACGGTGCTGCGCGGCCCGGCCAAGGCCATCGCCACGAACATGATCACCAGCCTGGAGGTGCCCACTGCCACCAGCGTGCGCGCCATCCCCGCCAAGCTGCTCATTGACAACCGCGTGGTCATCAACTCCAACCTGGCCCGTGCCCGCGGCGGCAAGGTTTCCTTCACGCACCTGATTGGCTACGCCGTCATCAAGGCGCTGGGGCAGTTCCCTTCCATGAACGTCTACTACGACGTCATCGACGGCAAGCCCGTGGCCGTCCAGCCGCCGCACGTGAACTTCGGCATCGCCATCGACATGCCCAAGCCGGACGGCTCCCGCCTGCTCATGGTGCCGAACATCAAGAAGGCGGAGACGCTGAGCTTCTCCGAGTTCTGGCGCACCTACGAGGACCTCATCAAGCGTGCCCGTGCCGGCAAGCTTACGGCCGACGACCACGCCGGCACCACCGTCTCCCTGACCAACCCCGGCGGCATCGGCACTGTCCACTCCGTGCCGCGCCTGTCCAAGGGCCAGGCCGCCATCATCGGCGTCGGCGCATTGGACTACCCGGCAGAATTCCAGGGCGCCAGCGCCAAGATCATCGCCCGCAACGCCGTCTCGAAGATCCTGACGCTGACCTCCACCTACGACCACCGCGTCATCCAGGGTGCCGGCTCAGGCGAGTTCCTGAAGAAGGTGCACCAGCTGCTGCTCGGTGCGGAGAACTTCTACGACGACATCTTCGAGTCCCTTCGCATCCCCTACGAGCCCGTGCGCTGGAGCCTGGACCTGCAGGTGGACCCGGCCGACGAGATCAACAAGGTGGCCCGGATCCAGCAGCTGATCCACTCCTACCGCGTCCGCGGACACCTCATGGCGGACACCGACCCGCTCGAGTACCGCCAGCGCAAGCACCCCGACCTGGACGTGCTCACCTACGGCCTGACGCTGTGGGACCTGGACCGCGAATGGCCCACCGGCGGCTTTGGCGGCCGGCAGAAGCTGCTGCTGCGCGACATCCTCGGCGTGCTCCGTGACGCCTACTGCCGCACCACGGGCGTTGAATACATGCACATCCAGGAACCGGAACAGCGCCAGTGGTTCCAGGACGAGCTGGAGCACCCGTACTCCAAGCCCAGCCGCGAAGAGCAGCTGCGCATTGTCTCCAAGCTGAACTCCGCGGAAGCGTTTGAGACGTTCCTGCAGACGAAGTTCGTGGGCCAGAAGCGCTTCTCGCTGGAAGGCGGCGAATCCCTGATTCCGCTGCTGGACTCCATCATTTCCGACGCCGCCGACGACGGCCTGGACGAGGTCGCCATCGGCATGGCCCACCGCGGCCGCCTGAACGTGCTGACCAACATCGCCGGCAAGACCTACGCCCAGGTCTTCCGCGAATTTGAGGGAACGCAGGACTCCCGCAGCGTGCAGGGCTCCGGCGACGTGAAGTACCACCTCGGCACCGAGGGCACGTTCACTTCCGACGCCGGCAATGAGACCAAGGTGTACCTGGCCGCCAACCCGTCACACCTGGAAGCCGTGGACTCCGTGCTGGAGGGCATTGTCCGTGCCAAGCAGGACCGCCTCGACCAGGGCGAGAACTTCCCGGTGCTGCCCATCATGGTCCACGGCGACGCCGCCTTTGCCGGCCAGGGCGTGGTGGCGGAAACGCTGAACCTCTCCCAGCTGCGCGGCTACCGCACGGGCGGCACCATCCACGTGGTGGTCAACAACCAGGTGGGCTTCACCACGGCGCCGTCGTCCTCGCGTTCCTCCGTGTACTCCACCGACGTGGCCAAGATGATCCAGGCCCCCGTGTTCCACGTCAACGGCGACGACCCTGAAGCCGTGGTGAGGGTTGCCGAACTGGCCTACCAGTTCCAGCAGCGCTTCCGCAAGGACGTTGTCATCGACATGGTCTGCTACCGCCGCCGCGGCCACAACGAGGGCGACGACCCCTCGATGACGCAGCCGCTCATGTACAACCTGATCGAAGCCAAGCGCTCCGTGCGCCGCCTCTACACCGAGGCCCTGATCGGCCGCGGTGACATCACCGAGGACGAGGCCTCCCAGCTGCTGCGCGACTACCAGGAACGCCTGGAGCGCGTCTTCGCCGAAACCCATGCAGCCCAGACCTCCCCCATCCCGATCGTCACCCGGGATGCCCAGGCAGTGTCCGACATTGAGCGCCCCCTCGCCCAACAGAAGGACAGCGGCGTCAACGACCCCAAGGTCACCGCCATCAGCGCCGACACGCTGGCACGCATCGGTGCCGCCCACACGGCCGTGCCGGAGGGCTTCACCGTCCACCAGAAGCTGAAGTCGCTGCTGGAGAAGCGCGAGATCATGTCCCGCGAAGGCGGCATCGACTGGGGCTTTGGCGAGCTGGCCGCGTTTGGCTCCCTCCTGCTCGAAGGCGTGCCGATCCGGATGGCCGGCCAGGACTCGCGCCGCGGCACCTTCGTGCAGCGCCACGCGGTGTTCCACGACCGCGCCAACGGCAACGTCTGGACCCCCATCTCCGGCCTGAGTGAAGACCAGGCCAAGCTGTGGATCTACGATTCGCTGCTGAGTGAATATGCGGCCATGGGCTTTGAATACGGCTACTCCGTGGAGCGCCCGGACGCCCTGGTGATCTGGGAGGCACAGTTTGGCGATTTCGCCAACGGCGCCCAGACCATCATGGACGAGTTCATCTCCTCCGCCGAGCAGAAGTGGGGCCAGCGGTCCTCGCTGGTGCTCATGCTGCCGCACGGCTATGAGGGCCAGGGCCCGGACCACTCCTCGGCCCGGATCGAGCGCTACCTGCAGATGTGCGCCGAGGAGAACATGGTGGTCGCC
The DNA here is from genome assembly GCF_025548615.1 of Arthrobacter sp. A2-55. NCBI lineage: Bacteria > Bacillati > Actinomycetota > Actinomycetes > Micrococcales > Micrococcaceae > Arthrobacter > Arthrobacter sp. A2-55. Next base: position 2,940 of record NZ_JAJLOZ010000111.1, read on the forward strand.
AACCCGACCACGCCGGCGTCGCACTTCCACCTGCTGCGCCGCCAGGCCTACAGCCGCCCGCGCAAGCCGCTGATCATCTTCACCCCGAAGCAGCTGCTGCGCCTCAAGGCCGCCGCCTCGGCCGTGGAGGACTTCACCACCGGCGGCTTCCGCCCCGTCATCGGTGAGCATGCCGCCTTGGATGCCAACGCCGTCGACCGCGTGCTGCTGGTCTCCGGCCGCCTGTACTACGACCTGCTCGCCGCACGCGACAAGGCCGGGGACACCAAAACGGCCATCGTCCGCGTGGAGCAGCTGTACCCGCTCCCCGAGGCCGAGATCAAGGCCGAACTGGCCAAGTACCCCAACGCCGGGGTCGTGTGGGCCCAGGACGAGCCTGCCAACCAGGGCCCGTGGCCGTTCATGGCCCTGAACCTGGCTCCGCGCCTGGACCAGCGGCTGGGGCTGGTGTCACGCAACGCATCGGCCGCGACGTCCACGGGATCTGCCAAGATCCATGCCGTGGAGCAGACGCTGCTGGTCAAGCAGGCTTTCGAGCGCAACTAAGGCGTTTAGGATGCCCGGTCTGGATGACAGGCCGGGCATCTTCCATTTGAAGTGAGAAATGAAGGGGGCACCGTGGAAAAGCGGGAGCTGCGAATTGTGGCCGTGGGGGACGAGCTGGTGGCAGGCGTGGGCGATCCGCGCGCACTGGGTTGGCTGGGCCGGGTCCTGGCGCGCACGCCGCAGGAAGACATCACGGTGGAGCCGTACGTCCTGGCCAACCCCAGGGAAGGCACCGAAACCCTCGCGGGGCGCTGGCTGCTCGAGGCCGGCAAGCGTTTCGACGACTTTCATGAGAACCGGCTGGTCATCGGGCTGTCGGGGCGGGACATTGAATACGGGCTCTCCACGGCGCGCAGCCGGCTGAACCTGGCCAATATCCTGGACGGCGCCACCCAGCTGAACATTCCGGTGTTCGTGGTGGGGCCGCCGCCGTCGCTGGATCCGGCCCTGAACCGCAAGCTGGCGGAGCTGAACACCGCTTTTGCCGACGTGACCACCCGCCGCAAGCACCACTACGTGGACACGTTTTCGCCCTTGCAGAACCACGAGCAGTGGCGCAACGACGTTGCCGCCAATGCCGGCGCCCCGGGACAGGCCGGCTACGGCCTCATGGCGTGGCTGGTGCTGCACCGCGGCTGGTACCAGTGGCTGGACCTCCCCGAAGCCTCCTGACCCTCCCCCGGTTAGGTGCACCCGCACCAGTTATGGGAGACTTGGGGGCAGATCTTTTTCGGATCTTTGTCAATGATTGGAGGCAGCCATGTCAAAGCGTTCACGCAAGCGTCGGGACCGCAAGACCGGCGGCGCAAACCACGGTAAGCGCCCCAACACGTAAGTCCCGGCTTATGATCACAAATGCCCGTCCCGCCGCTTGGCAGGACGGGCATTTGCGTGAGCAAGCAGACATCGGCATTAAATACGGGAATTTCCATGCTTATTGCTACGCTGGAACAGTACCCCCGCCGTAAAGAGAAAGACGCCCATGTTCGCCCTCGTTTTGCTGACCATGCTGCCGTTCGTTTGGTTTGGCATGGTGGTTGCCATTTCCTTCATCGAAACCCCGTTGAAGTTCCGCGCGCCCGGCATGACCCACGCGCTGGGCGTGGGGATCGGCAGGATCGTCTTCAAGGTGCTCAACAGTGTCGAGGCCGTGGTTGCGGCCGCAATCCTGCTCACCTGGATCCTGCGGCCGGCACTGGTCTCCCTGCCGGCAGGGCTGCTGTTGGCCCTCGCAATGGCCGCCCTGGCCCTGCAGGTGCTGGTGTTGCGCCCCTCGATGGCCAAGCGCACCAAGGCCCTCTCGGAGACCGCCCTGAGGCACGACGGCGGCGCGGCCGTCAAGGCGAAGGTCGGCACAAACACGCACATCGCCTACATAACGTCGGAAGCGCTGAAGGTGCTTGCCCTGCCGGTGGCCGGCATCATGGTGGTCCTGGCCGTGGCGGCCCGGTAGGCCGTGGACGCCAGCAGAAGCGCCAGCTTCCACCTCAACTCCGGCAGGACGGCGTCGAGCCTTCAGGCCTACCAGCCGCAAGGCACGCGAACGTTCGAAACGGGGGCGGCGGAACCGGCCGACATCGCCAACCGCCAGGACATCCTGGACCTGGTCAGCACTTTTTACACGCGCGCCTTTGCAGACGAACTCATTGGGCCCATCTTTACCGACGTGGTGCACATGGACCTGGTCCGGCACATGCCCATCATGGCTGATTTTTGGCAGACGGTGTTGTTCAAGGCGGGGCTGTACCACCGGAATGCGCTCAAGATCCACTTCGACATCCACGCCCTGGAACCACTCACCCTGGAGCACTTCAACAGGTGGCTGCAGTTGTGGACCAACACCGTGGACGGACTGTTCAGCGGCGAGAAGGCTGAAATGGCGAAGGTACAGGCTCACCTGATCGCCGGTTCACTGCACCGGCGGGTGACGGGGCGTCCGGCCAGCCAGTACAGCACCATTTCCATGCGTCCGCCCGAAGCGGCGTCGCAGGAAGGCTAAACCTCTGCGGGGCGGCCTTCGTGCAGGCGGGCCAAAATGGCAGCCTTGAGCGTCTCAGGAGCTGCCTCCTTGCAGGAACGCTTGACCACGGAGCGAATCACGCACTCGAGGTCGTACTCGTGCGCGCAATCGGTGCAGCCGTCAAGATGCGCCTTGATCTCCTTCAGGTCATCGCGTGACAGTGCACCGTCAAGGTACTCGTAAATTCGCCCGATGCGTTCGTCAGCGCAATCGCCCAGGCCCTGGCAGTCGCCCATGGTTAGTTCTCCGTTTCCTTAAGTTCTGGTGCGGCGCCCTTGGCGTACCCGCGTTCCACTGCATAGTCGGCCAGCATGTCTCGCAACAGCTTCCGTCCCCGGTGCAGCCGTGACATCACGGTGCCGATGGGGGTGTTCATGATTTCTGATATTTCCTTGTAGGCAAAGCCTTCAACGTCGGCAAAATACACTGCCAGGCGGAATTCCTCCGGGATGGCCTGCAGGGCGCTCTTCACGTCCGAGTCCGGCAGGTGGTCCAGGGCCTCGGCCTCGGCGGAGCGCAGCCCCTGGGAGGTGTGTGACTCCGCCCGGGCCAGCTGCCAGTCCTCAATCGAATCCGAGTTGGACTGCAAAGGCTCACGCTGGCGCTTGCGGTACAGGTTGATGTACGTGTTCGTCAGGATCCGGTACAGCCACGCCTTGAGGTTCGTGCCGGGCTTGTACTGGTGGAAGGCGGAAAACGCCTTGGTGTACGCCTCCTGCACCAAGTCCTCGGCATCGCTGGGGTTCCGCGCCATGCGCATCGCGGCCGAATACAGCTGGTCAACGTATTGCATGGCGTCGCGCTCAAATCTGGCGCTCCGCGCCTCAACGGACTCGGTGGCAACGTCCACCGTGGCCACATCGAAATTTTCCCGTTGCGCCCCGCCCACAGGCTCGGCAGCGGTGTCAACGGCTTGCTCAGGCTCGGAAATGTTCATCACAGAAGAGTCTACTGTCAGTGCCAGCATTGAAGCCTTTCCGAGTGATGGTTGCGCCGTGCCCATGCGCGCCTGTTTACATTGACCTGACCGTGCCGGCCCGGTTCCCCGCTATGAATGCAAACCCCGGTACGGCGTCGTCTATTCCGCAAACAGCGCGCCCAGGTGCAAGACTTAGGGGAAGCCGGAACATCCCCGCGCCCGGCGTGGCCGGGAACAGATGTTCGCCGCACCACTTAGGAGGCCTCCTTGTCCGTGATCCGCGCCCTCGCCCGCCCCATGCTCGCTTCGTCCTTTATCCTTTCCGGCATTGACCGGCTGCGGCGGGCCGACGAAACCGCACAGCAGCTTTCGCCTGTTTTGGGTCGTTTTTCCGCCGCGCTCCCCGTGAACGCCAGCGAAAAGACACTGGCGCGTGTGCTGGCAGGTGCCCAGGTGGGTGCCGGCGTGCTCCTGGCGGCCGGAAAGTGCTCCCGTGCAGCAGCCGCGGTGCTGTCATTGACGGCGGCCCTGACCACCTATGTTGAATACCGCAGCGCCGCCACGGACACCAAGGAGGCCAGGTCGCACCGCCGCAGCCAGCTCGCCAAGAACATTGGCCTGCTGGGCGGGGCACTGCTGGCCAGCATGGACACGGCGGGGCGCCCCGGGCTGGCCTGGCAGGCAGGGCAGCTCATCGAGTCCGGCAAGAAAGGCACCTCGAAGCAGCTGAAGAAGGCTGATGCGGGCGTCCGTTCCCTCGCCCATGACGTGACGGGACACTAGGCTTCCATGACCCATGCCCCCTGGCCCGCCCCGTATTCACCGCAGCCCCTTGACGCCACGGTCACCATCCCGGCGTCGAAGTCGCTGACCAACAGGTACCTGGTCCTGGCGGCGCTGGCCGACGGCGAATGCCGGCTCCGCGCACCCCTCCAGTCACGCGACTCGGACCTGATGGTCGGTGCCCTGCGCGCCCTGGGTGCCGTCATCCGCGAGGTCCCCGGCACCGGTTCGGTGCCCGACCTGGTGGTCACGCCAATTCCGGCGGGCTCCCCCGTGGATGCGGTGGTGGACTGCGGCCTGGCCGGCACCGTTATGCGGTTTGTCCCGCCGCTCGCCGCCCTCCTCAAGGGACCGGTGACGTTCGACGGCGACACCGCGGCCCGCGTGCGCCCCATGGCACCCATCGTGGCCGCCCTGCAGGGGCTGGGCGTCCGCGTTGCCGGTGCGGAAGGCGGATTCATGCCATTCACCGTGCATGGCACGGGCACGGTGGAGGGCGGGCACGTGGCCATTGACGCCGGCGCGTCGTCCCAGTTTGTTTCCGCCATCCTCCTGGTGGCGGCCCGTTTTAGCCAGGGCCTGCACCTGGAACACACCGGGGAGTCCGTGCCCAGTGTGGACCACATTTCCATGACCGTGGAGGTGCTGCGCTCCCTGGGCGTGGAGGTTGATGACTCCACGCCCAAGCACTGGATTGTGCAGCCCGGCCCCATTGCCGCCTTTGACGTGGAGTTGGAGCAGGACCTCTCCAACGCCGGGCCCTTCCTGGCCGCGGCCCTGGCCACGCGGGGCACCGTGCGCATTCCCAACTGGCCGGCCCGGACCACGCAGGTGGGCGCCAAGTGGCGGGAAATCCTGCCGCAGTTTGGCGCGACCGTCACGCTGGAGGACGGCGTCCTGACCGTCACGGGCGGCCCGGACATCCTGGGCGTGGACATTGCCGACACCAGCGAACTGGCTCCCTCCACGGCCGCCCTGTGCGCCCTGGCATCCACCCCGTCCCGGCTGCGCGGGATCGCGCACCTGCGCGGGCACGAGACCGACCGCCTGGCAGCCCTCGTGGCGGAAATCAACGCACTCGGGGGCAACGCCGTTGAAACCGGGGACGGCCTCATCATCACCCCGGCACCCCTGCACGGCGGCCTGTTCCGCAGCTATGAGGACCACCGCATGGCGACGGCGGGCGCCATCATCGGGCTGGCCGTGCCGGGCGTGGAGGTCGAGGACATCACCACCACGAACAAGACCATGCCCGCATTCCCGCGGATGTGGGCGGCCATGGTCGCGCAAACGGCAGCGGCCGGCTAAGGCATGGCACGCGATTACAGCAACTGGGACGAGTCCGACGTCAGGGTGCGGGCCAACAAGAAAGGCAGCCGGCCGCGGACCAAGGACAGGCCCGCCCACGAAGACGCCGTCATTGGGCGCATTATTACGGTTGACAGGGGCCGCTACACGGCGATAGTGGACGAGGACCTGCCCGGCGAACGCGTGCTCATTGCCGCCCGTGCCCGGGAACTGCGCCGCTCCCCCGTGGTGGCGGGCGACTTTGTGGCACTCGTGGGGGACACCTCCGGCGCCCCTGACACGCTCGCCCGGCTGGTCCGTGTGGAGGAACGCCGCACCCTGCTGCGCCGCAGCGCCGATGACACCGACCCGGTGGAGCGCGTGGTGGTGGCGAATGCGGACCAGCTGGTCATTGTGGTGGCTGCCGCCAACCCGGAACCCCGCACCGGCTTCATCGACCGCGCCCTCGTGGCGGCCTATGACTCCGGAATCGACCCGATCCTGCTCATCACCAAGGCGGACATCAAGGACCCGGCGGAACTGCTGGCCAACTACGAACACCTCGACATGACAGTCATCATCAGCCGCACCGCATCCGCCGGCGCTGCCGACGCAGCTTCGGCCATTGATGCCCGCAGCGACGACGGCGACTCGGCGCTCCTGGCCGGCGGCGCCGTCGAACTTTTGCGCGGCCACCTGGACGGGAAGGTCAGCGTGCTGGTGGGGCATTCCGGCGTCGGCAAGTCCACCATGGTCAATGCCCTGACCGGCTCCCGGCGGGCCACGGGCGGCGTCAACGCCGTGACGGGGCGCGGCCGGCACACCTCGTCCTCGGCGCTGGCGTTGCGGTTGCAGGACGGCCAGCCACGCTCCTGGATCATTGACACCCCCGGCATCCGATCCTTCGGCCTGGCCCATGTGGACGCGGACAGGATCCTGCACGCCTTCCCGGACCTGCAGCCCGGCACCGACAATTGCGAACGGGGCTGCAAGCACGACTC
>NZ_JAJLOZ010000112.1:0-9183 GCF_025548615.1 Arthrobacter sp. A2-55
CCCTTGCCGCCCGTAGACTTGCCGCCCGAAGCCTTGGCGCCCTTCTTTGGCGCCTCCGCCTGCTTGGCCAGCACGGACGGCTGCCGGGAGCTGTTGGCCCCGCGGCCGCGCACCACGCCAATGAATTCCTCGATGACGGCGTCAAAACCGTCCGGCAGCGGGGTGTCGGAGTGCAGCCAGGCCAGGCCGACGCCGGATTCCGGCACCCCCGTGACCACGCGGGCCCGCAAGGCCTTGCGGTTGAAGTGCCGGGCCACGGACATCGGCAAAATGAGGATTCCCAGGCCGGCCTCAACCAGGTCCAGGGTCTCCTCCACGGAGGCCATGGCGGGCAGCGGCTTGCGGGTGCCCTCACGGATTTGGGTGGATATGTCCCGCCAGGCGGGAAAGTCGTTGGGGTCGGCCAGGAGGTACTCGTCGGCGAGCTCCCCGACCTCAATTTCCTCAAACGCGGCGATCGGGTGGTCCTTGGGCGCAACCACCACGGACAGCTCCGTATAGAGGGGGATGACGTTCAGCCCGGCCTTGTCGACCGGGAGCCGCACAAAGGCCAGGTCGGCATCCCCGGAGCGGACGGCGTCGAGCTGGTGGTGCTGCGCAACCGGGTCCGCCCGGAGGGGAACCTGGCGCATCCGCTCCTCCCAGCGGTGGATCCACTTTCCGGGGGTCACGCCAGGGACAAAGGTCACTTTGAGTTCACGGGGTTCTGGCACCTGTTCACCCTAACGCACTGCACTGCACGCGCGGCAGTGCCCGGTACCCTTGAACCATGACCATTGAACCGTCGCCCCAAGCCATGAAGTCCGCCACCGCGGCCAAGAAGCTGGGCATCCACCTGCCCGCTGCCCCTGCGGAGTTCCAAGAAAACGCCATCAGCCGGGAGGACTTCAAGAGTTTGCAGGAAAACCCGCCTGAGTGGCTGGCCGAGCTGCGCCGCACCGGCCCGCACCCGCGCCAGGTGGTGGCCCAGAAACTGAACATCTCCATTGGCGGCCTGAACCGCTCCGACATCACCGAGCCGCTCACGACGGCGGAGATCACCGCGCTGCTGCAAGCTCCCCCCGCGTGGCTGGTGGAGGAACGCGCAGTGTTCGCCAAGGCCCGCGCCGAGGCGAAGGTGGCCAAGGAGCGCGAGGCGGCCAAGCGCCCGAAGAGCTAAGCGGCCAGTTCGGCGATCAGCTTTTTGGCGGTGAACTGGCCCATGCGGACGGCACCGTCCACATGCTGGTAGCCCTCGGCAGCCAGGTCGGAGCAGGACCAGTGGATGGGGCCCACGGGGGTGAGCTGGTCCGGTCCGTAGCGGTGCAGGCCGCCAAGGTCATAGCTGGCCGCGTAGGCGCCGCGGGTCCACTCCTCGGAGCCCCAGTCGGACTCGTAGTAGACCACCGGTTCCAGGGCGGCGTCACCGAGGAATTCGGCCAGTGACGCCGTGATTTCCTTCTGGCGCTGCTCGGCGGAGAGGGAGAAGGCATAGTCTGCCTTCTCATCCGAAATGAAGCCGACCAGCGTGCCGCGGGTGTCGCCGTAGTTGGTGTTGTCGTAAACCTCCTGGACCAGCGAGGACGCGGAGAAGCCGGTGCCGGACAGCCCGTCCGCACGCCAGAACGGCGTGTCGTAGACGGCGTGGACCTTGATGACCAGGCCCAGCGACTGGTGCTGGTGCATCTGGTGCTGGCGGCGCGGCAGGGGCGGCTCAAAGGAGACGCGGGAGTATAGGTTCGGCGGCACGGCCATGACCACGCGCTTGGCGGTCACCGTGACGCCGTCGGCAATCACGGTGGCGAGCCAGCCGCCGTCGTTCTTCTCCCAGCGGACGGTGCGGGCCGGGGAGTTGAGGAAAACATCCCCGCCCAGCTTCTCGGCGATGGCGAGGGAGACGCCCTGCATGCCGCCGATGACGCGCTTGTCGAGGATGAAATTGTCGTCCACCAGGTGCGTGAAGGAGCCGGCGGAGGCTGCCATGAACACAGCCTGCAGGGCGGAGAAGGCGTGGGCGGGCTTGGTGAGCATGCCGCCGGCAATGAACAGGCCAATGTTGTTGCAGGCCTCCTCGTTGCCGGACTGGCTGCGCAGCCAGTGGTGGAAGGAGATGATGTCCAGCTCGCGGGCCTGCGGGTGGTTCCAGGGCTCTTGCGGGTCCATGGCGGCGGCCAGCGCGTCCATGGTCTCGATGAGCTTGTTCATCTCGGCCTCGGTGTCCGCGTCGACAGGGAACATTTCGCCGGTGTAGCGGGTGCGGGTGCCGTCCGGGGCCACGTAGACGCTGTCGCCGTCGCGGTAGCGGGAGTAGGTCCCCAGGCCCAGCTCGTCGAGCAGTCCGATCAGGGCCGTCTGGTCCGGGGAGACCCACTGTCCGCCCAATTCCAGCCAGGCGCCGTCAATCGTGTTGTTCCAGGTCCGTCCGCCCACGCGGTCTCGGGCTTCGACGACGGCAACGCTCAGGCCGGCCTTGGTGAGTTCATGGGCGGCCGTCATGCCGGACGGTCCGGCTCCGATGATGACGACGTCGCGCTGAATGTTTGGTGTTGTGGTCATGATTCCCTCTCCGATGCGCCCGCGGTGGCCGGGCCCATTAAATGAATGACGTTCATTTAGAATAGACTGTAACTGACGTCACCCCGTTTGGTAAAGGGGGGTACGGAAAAATTGCGCCCGGGGCGCCTGGTTCGAAGGGGAGAGTGTTCTTGAGCGAGCGTGCCGTGCCCGTGAAACCAGTCCGACGACGGGCCGGCCGGCCCCCGCACGCCCTGCTGGGCCATGCGCAGATCACCAAGGCCGCCCTGGCGCTGGTGACCCGGCACGGTTACAAGGCGCTGACCATGTCCGGGCTGGCCAAGGCGCTGAACGTGGCGCCGTCGGCCCTGTACAACCACGTCAGTTCCAAGCAGGACGTGCTGCTGCTGGTGGAGGATGCCCTCATGGGCCGCGTGGATGTTTCGGCCTTTGCGGACAAGCCGTGGGAGGAAGCGGTGCGGCTGTGGGCACGCTCCTACCGGGACGTGTTCTCCGCCCACCTGCCCCTGATCCCCGTCATTGCGCTGCTGCCTGTGACCAATGCGCCGCAGACCGTCAAGATGTACGACGCCGTCACGGACGGCTTCCTGCGCGCGGGCTGGCCCAAGGAGCGGGTTGTCGACGCCGTGGTGGCGCTGGAATCATTCATTTACGGCTCGGCGTATGACGTCAATGCCCCTGCCGACATCTTTGCCCCCGGGGAACTGGCGGACGCGGCACCCCACTTCACGTCCGCCGTCGCACACCGGCGCAATCCCTCCGGGCACAACGACGCCGATGCCGCCTTCAACCTGGGCCTGGACGCCATGGTGGCCGGCCTCGAGGCGGCGCTGGCGGCCCAACACTAGCCAGGCCGCCCCGGATTCCCTAGGCTGATCGTGGACGCATTTTGGGGCACAAGGCAGCGGGACGAGGCAAGGGGAACACAATGGGTTTGAGCATCAGCAACGCCGCACTTCGCCTGGTGTCGGGGGCGTTCATCCTCAATTCCGGCATCGGAAAGCTCAGCCTGGCCCCGGAACACGCCGCCGGGCTGCAGGCCTCCGCCGCCCGCGTGGTGCCGCAGGTGGAAACGCTGGAGCCTGAAAGGTTTGGCCGCTACCTGAGCTACGCGGAAATCGGGATCGGCGCCACACTCCTGCTCCCCATGGTCCCGAGCCGGCTGGCCGGGCTGGTCCTGGGCGCATTTTCCGGCGGCCTCCTGGCCAACTATCTCAAGTCCCCCGGCCTGACCCAGGCGGACGGCATCCGCCCCACGCCGGCCGGGGTGCCGCTGGCCAAGGATGTGTGGCTGGTGGGCATCGCCGTGGCCCTGGTGTTCCACCGCAAACGCCGGTAAAACTGCCGCTGGCCAGGGTGCGCCTTCTCTGGGATCCTTGGGCATACGCCGCCAAAGGTCCCGTTAGCCGAGTCGCGCGGCCGCACCTTGGAGGAGTAGGCATGGAATCCCTGAAACGAGCCCTGGCCGGCAGCCTGCACCAACCCGGCGATCCGGGCTACTCCGCACTGGCCACGCCGTGGAACCTGGCCGTGCAGACCACCCCGGCCGCCGTGGTTGAGGCCGCCAACGCCCAGGATGTGGTGGAGGCCGTCCGCTTTGCCGCCGCCAATGGCCTTCCCGTGGCGGTCCAGGCCACGGGCCACGGCATTGCCAGCGACCTGGCCGGCGCACTGCTGGTGCACACCGGCCGCCTGGACGAATGCACGGTTGATCCCGCAGGTTGGGCCCGGACCGGGGCCGGCACCACCTGGAAGGCCGTTCTCGCAGCCGGTGCGCAACACGGCCTCGCGGGGCTGAGCGGTTCCGCGCCCGGGGTCAGCGTGGCCGGCTACACCAGCGGCGGGGGCATCGGCCCCATGGCCCGGACATTTGGGGCGGCCTCGGACAGGGTGCGCTCCCTTGAGGTGGTCACGGGGGACGGTCAAATCCGCCACGTCACGGCGGAAACCGAGCCCGAGCTGTTTTGGGGGCTGCGTGGCGGCAAGGGCTCCCTGGGCATCATCACCGCCCTGGAATTTGACCTGCTCCCGCTCCCCGTCATTTACGCGGGCGCCCTCTTCTTCGGCGCGGAATCGGCCGCGGACGTGGTCCTGGCCTGGTCAGAATGGTGCCCCACCCTGCCGCCGGAGGCCACCACCTCCCTGGCGCTCATGCAGCTGCCGCCCCTGCCCGGTGTCCCTGAACAACTGGGCGGCAAGTTCACCGTCGCCGTCCGGTATGTCTTCACCGGCAGCCCGGACGACGGCGCCCGCTGGCTTGCGCCGATCCGTGCGGCCGGGGTCCCGCTCATCGATGCGGTGCAGTCCATGCCTTCGTCGCTGATCGGGGCGGTCCATTCGGACCCCGAGGACGCCCTGCCGGTGCAGGAGGCGTCCTGCCTGCTCGCAAGCTTTCCGGCGGAGGGGGCACAGACCCTGCTGCGGGCCGTGGGCCCGGAGAGCAATTCGCCACAGCTGCTGTTGGAAATCCGGCAGTTTGGCGGCGCGCTGTCCAAGGAGCCGGACGTTGCCAGCGCCCTCTGCCACCGCGACGCCGGGTTTGGGTTGTATAGCGTTGGCGTGGCTGCACCGCCGGCACTGCCGGGCATTGCCGCACATGCCGCGGGCCTGTCCCGGGCGATGGCGGACTGGTCCTTCGGCGGCAGCCTGCCCAATTTTTCCGCCGGTGCCGGCGCGGCGGGCTTTGCCGGCAGCTACACGCAGGAAGTGCTGGCGCGGCTGGCGGGGCTGGCCGGACATTACGATCCCGAGGCCCTTTTCCGTTTGGGGCAGGTTCCTGCGCGGTAAACTCGCAGACAGTGGCCGGTGCAAGGTGCAGGGCCAATTTCCTGGAGGAGCCCGCCTTGCCCCCTGCCGTCCCGTCACCGGCGCCAACGCCCGCCCCGGCGCGGCTCCTGACGAGGCCCGACGTCGTCGAACGCAAGGGGCGGCTGGCCCTCGTGAACCGCACCCTGACCCAGCACCAGGCCATGGTGGCGGACCTGCTGGCCATCCGTGCAGCACTGGAAAGCTACGCGATCCCCTACCTGCTGGTCCGGGGCAACGACCAGCGGCCCGTGCTGGCCATCGACCGCTCCTACCGGCACGCGCTGAAGAATGCCCTGGTGCGCACCTTTGCCGGTGAGCCGCTGTATGCGCGCAGCATTGACACCAAGAAGAAGTCCACCGTGCTGGTGGCGGACGGCACGCTGGCGCTGTCCGGCAAGACCCGCATCCTGAGACTTTTCCGGCCGCGGCTTGAGCCGTCCGGCGGCTTGTTCTTCGGCGCTGATTCCGGCGTTCAGTTGGAACTGTGGACGTTTCGGGCCGGGCAGATCCGCCTGCCCGTTGAGAACTCGCTGACCAGGCGCACCGTCACCGAGGCCGAGGCCCGGCGCGGAACAGTTGAGCTGTACGGGAAAACGTGGCCGACCATTGAAAACATGTTTGCCGACCATGCTTTCGACGTCCGCTTCCCCGTGGACATGGTGTTTTCCTGGGTGGACGGCAGTTCCCCGGAGTACCAGGCGGCCCGCCGTGAACAGGAAGCCGGCGTGGTGCTGGGCGAGGGGGACGGGCACGAGGCCCGGTTCCGGCAGATTGACGAGCTGAAATATGCCCTGCGGTCCATATACATGTTCGCGCCCTGGATCCGCACCATCTACATCGCCACGGACTCCCCGGCGCCGCAGTGGCTGGCCAGGCACCCCAAGGTGAGGCTGGTGAGCAGTGCGGAACATTTTTTGGATCCGTCGGTGCTGCCCACCCACAATTCCATGGCCGTGGAGTCCCAGCTCCACCATATCGAGGGCCTCTCGGAGCATTTCCTGTATTCCAACGACGACATGTTTTTTGGCCGCCCGCTGTCCCCGGACATGTTTTTCACGCCCGGCGGCATCACCCGGTTCATGCTTTCCCCCAACAGGATTGGCCTGGGCGAGAGTTCGGCGGAACGCAGCGGCTTTGAAAATTCCGCACGCGTGAACCGCCGGCTGCTGTGGGACCGCTTTGGCCGCATCACCACCCGCCACCTGGAACATTCGGCGGCCCCGTTCCGCAAGTCGGTCATGGCCGAACTGGAGGACACCTTTGCCGCGGAATTTGCGGCCACGGCGGCCAGCCGCTTCCGGGCGGCAGGGAACATTTCGGTGACCAATTCCCTGTACCACTACTATGCGCTGCTGACCGGGCGGGCCGTGATGCACGCCGAAGGCAGGGGAGTCTACGTGGACACCACCACCCGGGCCGGGCTGGATTCGCTGGGGCGGGTCCTGGAGCGGCGCAACGCGGACTTTCTGTGCCTCAACGACGGCAGCTTCCCCGAGGTGGATGCAGGGGAACGCCGCGAAAGGGTCACGGACTTTTTGGAAAAGTACTTCCCCCTCAAGGCTCCCTGGGAGAAGTAGGCCCTTCCGGGGTGGTTGGGTTTGCCGGGCGCCGGCAAACCCAGCCACCGCGGCAGTTAGTTCAGGTACCCGTTCGGATTGAGCACGTACTTGGTGGCAGCGCCGGCGTCGAACTCGGCATAGCCGCGCGGCGCGTCGGTGAGCGGGATCGCCTTGGCGTTGACGTTCTTGGCGATGTGCACCTTGTCATGCAGGATCGCCATCATCAGGCCGCGGTTGTACTTCATGACCGGGCACTGGCCCGTGGTGAACGCGAGCGACTTTGCCCAGCCGGTGCCCAGGCTCAGCGAGAGGGAACCCTTCTGCGCGGCGGCGTCAATGCCGCCCGGGTCGCCCGTCACGTACAGGCCCGGGATGCCGAGCGAACCCCCGGCCGCGGTGATGTCCATGAGCGAGTTCAGCACGGTTGCCGGCGCCTCGTGGCCCGCGTCCGCGCCATGCCCCTTGGCCTCAAAGCCGACGGCGTCCACGGCGCAGTCAACTTCCGGGACGCCCAGGAGCTGCTCAATCTGTGCGCCGGGATCGCCCTGGGTCAGGTCGATGGTCTCGCAGCCGAAGGTCCGGGCCTGGGTGAGCCGGCTGGCGTTCATGTCACCGACAATCACCACGGCAGCCCCCAGCAGGTGCGCGGATGTTGCCGCGGCGAGTCCCACGGGACCGGCCCCGGCCACGTAGACTGTGGACCCCACGCCCACCCCGGCGGAGACGGCGCCATGGTAGCCGGTGGGGAAGATGTCGGACAGCATGGTCAGGTCCATGATCTTCTCCAAGGCCTGGTCCCGGTCCGGGAACTTCAGCAGGTTCCAGTCGGCGTAGGGCACCAGGACATATTCGGCCTGGCCTCCCACCCAGCCGCCCATGTCCACGTACCCGTAGGCGCTGCCCGGACGGTCGGGGTTGACGTTGAGGCAGATGCCCGTCTTGCGCTCCTTGCAGTTGCGGCAGCGCCCGCAGGAGATGTTGAACGGCACCGAGCAGATGTCGCCCACCTTGATGAATTCAACGTCCGGGCCCACCTCCACCACTTCGCCGGTGATCTCGTGGCCCAGCACCAGGTCGGCAGGGGCGGTGGTGCGGCCGCGGACCATGTGCTGGTCGGAGCCGCAGATGTTGGTGGCGACGGTCTTGAGGATCACGCCGTGGGGCACCTTCCGCCCCACATTGGCCGGGTTGACGCCCGGCCCGTCCTTCAGTTCAAACGTCGGGTAGTCGATGTCAATGACTTCGACCTTCCCGGGGCCCTTGTAGGCAACAGCCTTGTTTCCTGACATGGAATGCACCTTTCCTCGCAATCCGGGAACCGCGTCTGGGCTTCCCGGTACAACAAGAACGCCCCGGCGCGCGCCAAATCAACGAGCGGCAATTCCGTCACCCGTTGCAGGGTGCGCGAATTTCACTGGAAAAATCCGGGGTTGTCGCCAGTCTAGGACGGAAGCTGTGAATATGTAAGGGGGGCCGGCGCCGGGGGCTCAGGAACCCGCCGGGAGGCCCTTGACGTACGCCGCCTGGCCGCCGTGCTGGACGCCGTCGTCCACGATGCTGATGAGCCGCACGCCCAGCGTCACGGGCGGGTTCCACCGGCGATCCACCACCCGGTCCAGGTCCCCGTCGGAAAGGGAGCCGACGTACGCCTGGCTGGCGGCGGAGACGGCGTGCTGGTATTCGGCGAGCAGGCCGGCGTCGCCCACCCGGACCGCGTCCACGTCGGAGGAGCTGTGGCCGTAGCCGGTGTCGGCAGGGTCCAGGGCGAAGCCAAAACGGTCCGCATAGCCGCCTGATGCCCAGACCGACTCCGCGCCCGCCACGTCGGCGATTTGTTCGTCCTGGCCGCGGCTCAAGTGCCAGACCAGCCAGGCGATGGAATTGCCCGTGCCGCCCGGCCGGCGGTTCAAGGCCTCGCGGTCCAGCCCGGCCAGGACCCTCGCGACAATTCCGTCGACCCGGCCAAACGCATCCACCAGCAACTCAGAAGTCTTCATGGCTGCCATGCTGTCACCGCAGGATGAGCACGTCCAGCGTCCGGGGTCCGTGGACGCCTTCCACGCGTTCGAGCTCGATGTCGCTGGTGGCGCTGGGGCCGCTGATCCAGGTTTGCGGCCGGGTTGCCTCCAGGCGCGCAATGGCCTCGGGCAGCACCTCCACAACCTGCCCGGCATGAAGCACGCAGATGTGCCGGTCGGGCACCAGGGAAATGATGCGCCGTCCCTGGTCCGGGCTGCCGTCCAGCATGATCGTGCCGGTTTCGGACAACGCCACGGCCGCGGCCGTGACAACGGCGTCCACG
>NZ_JAJLOZ010000113.1:0-7597 GCF_025548615.1 Arthrobacter sp. A2-55
GGTGTCGGGCGCGTTCAGGGACCCCTTGGCAAGCTCGAGGAGGTGCGCGGCCACCCCCGCTGCTGCCCGGCGGACCACGGTGCGGTTCATCCGGTTGGGGCCTGGGCCCATCACGGCGCGGAGCCCGGCGGTGCCGAACTGGAGGTTGCCGTCAAAGCTGTCGGCGAGTTCCGCGGCGGCGTCCGGATCCTGTGCGGCCCGTTCGGCCAGCCGGTTCAGGTCTGCGGCCGTTGCCGGGTCGGGATCGTGGCGGGCCCACTGGGTTGCGGCGGCAAGAAGGGCTGCTGTTTCGAGTGCGGCGGCGGACTCGGAACTGGAATCTTGAGAATGGGTCACCAGACCAATGTAGCGGCACACGGCACATGCCGGGAATCTGCTGCGCCCGGGGTGGTCCTGTGCCGCGCACCGTGCTGCTGGGCGTTCCGGCCGTCCATCACTTCCCGCTGGGGCGGAACCCAAGCTGAGTTGTGCCCGCGGTGCACCCGGGGCGCAACTCGACTCGAGTTTGGCCCCACAGAAAAGTCCGCAACCACGTTTCACGAAGCGATGCGGCTTGGCCCCATTCTCGGTACGCTCACGGACGGCCTCGCGCGCCCGCGGGTTCGCCGAGTGTACGGTTCTGGTGGGCTGGCGCGCCCGCGGGTTCGCCGAGTGTACAGTTCTGGTGGGCTGGCGCGCCCGCGGGTTCGCCGAGTGTACGGTTCGGGCGGCCTCGCCGTGGGAACAGCCACCGGATATGTACAGTCGGCGGAATTTTGACGGGCGCGGCGGCCTGGCAGCGTGTGGAGAGCGGGACGAGCCAGGTCGGGGGCCAAGCGAGGGTGGTGCCCCCCTGCCCGGGCGGGGACAGGCGAGGGCGGGGCCAAGCCGCTAGGGCGGTGGGTCCACGCAGGTGATTCCACGACTGCGGGGCCGCCCCGCGACCGGCCCGACAAGATACACCGCACGGGCGGGTTGGCCCCGGTTTGGGTGAACGGGGCCCATTTGCCGCGGGCTGGCCCCGGTTTCAGGAACCGACGCGGCCCCACAGCGCCAGGTGCGGCGGCGCTGGGAGGCGGGAGCCGGCGTCGTGCTTAAAAAGAGGTGCACCCGAAAAGCTACGGAATAGGCCTCGTAACGGGTGCGACCCAGGCGCTACATTTTGGCGATGATGTCCGCCAGGAGCCGGGAGATGCGCGGGCCGGCGGCCTGGCCGGCCTCGATCACCTCGGCGTGGCTGAGCGGGACGGGGCTGATGCCGGCGGCGAGGTTGGTCACCAGCGAGATCCCGAAGACTTCCATGCCGGCGGCGCGCGCAGCGATGGCCTCCAGTGCCGTGGACATGCCCACCAGGTCGGCCCCGATGCGCTTGGCATACTGGACCTCGGCGGGGGTTTCGTAGTGGGGCCCGGTGAATTGCGCGTAGACGCCCTCATCCAGCGTGGGGTCAACCTCGCGGGCCACGGCGCGCAGCCGGGGGGAATAGAGGTCGGTCAGGTCCACGAACGTGGCCCCTTCCAACGGCGAGGTGGCCGTCAGGTTGATGTGGTCGCTGATGAGCACGGGGGTGCCCGGCGTCCAAGCCTCGTTGAGCCCGCCGCAGCCGTTCGTCAGCACAATGGCCTTGGCGCCGGTGGCCGCGGCGGTGCGCACGCCATGGACCACGGCCCGCACGCCCTTGCCCTCGTAAAAGTGCGTCCGGGCGCCGAGAACCAGCACATTCTTCCCGTCCGGGGTGCGGATCGAGGTGAGAGTGCCCACATGGCCCACCACGGCGGGGGCCGTGAATCCGGGGACATCCGTGGCACTGACGGTGGCGGTCACCTCGCCGATGAGCCCGGCCGCCTCACCCCAACCGGATCCCAGGACAAGGGCAAGATCGTGCTGTTCCACGCCGGTGGCCGTGGCAATGTAGGCGGCAGCCTGGCGCGCCAGCTCCGTCGGGTCGGTTTCCTGGAAAGTCTCTTGGGTGTTCACGAGACAAACATACCGGCAAGCCGCGGGCCGGCGCCACGCGCGCGAACGCCCCGTTTCGGCGGCCTGTAGAACTTGGTGACTGTGCAGGGATAGGCGAGAATGATCAATTGTGATGAGCGAACAAGATGCATTCAAGCCCTTTGCCGTGCCCAGCCTTGCGATCCTTGGCGGTGGCCCCGGCGGCTACGAAGCGGCCATGGTGGCGGCCTCCATGGGCTCGCAGGTGACCATCGTGGAGCGTGCCGGGCTGGGCGGCTCCGCCGTGCTCACCGATGTGGTCCCGTCGAAGACGCTGATCGCCACGGCCGAGTCCATGAACCGCAGCATCGACTCCACCAAGCTGGGTGTCAGCTTTAACGCGGACGACGGCGACGCCAAGACGGCCCTCCGCGCGGACTTGCAGCAGATCAACCAGCGCGTCATGAAGCTCGCCAAGGAGCAGTCAACCGACATCCGCCGCGGACTGGAGGCGGTGGGCGTGCGCGTGGTGATCGGCACCGGCCGCCTGCTGGACGGGCGCACCATCGAGGTGGACCGCGGCGAATCCAAGGAAATCATCAAGGCCGACGCCGTGCTGGTCTCGGTCGGTGCGCACCCCCGCGAGCTGGCCACCGCCAAGCCCGACGGCGAACGCATCCTGAACTGGACCCAGATTTACAACCTTGAGGAATTGCCGGAGGAGCTCATTGTGGTCGGTTCCGGGGTGACGGGCGCCGAATTTGCCT
Source organism: Arthrobacter sp. A2-55 (assembly GCF_025548615.1). Lineage (NCBI taxonomy): Bacteria > Bacillati > Actinomycetota > Actinomycetes > Micrococcales > Micrococcaceae > Arthrobacter > Arthrobacter sp. A2-55. The sequence goes on from NZ_JAJLOZ010000113.1 coordinate 2,682, forward strand.
CCGCCTTCAACGGCCTGGGCTCCAACGTCACGCTCATTTCCAGCCGCGACCAGGTGCTCCCCGGCGAGGATTCCGATGCCGCCGCCGTCCTGGAGGATGTTTTTGAGCGCCGCGGGCTGCGCGTACTGTCGCGCTCCCGCGCCGAGGCCGTGGAACGCACCGAGAACGGCGTGGTGGTGACCCTCGGCGACGGTTCCAAGGTCACCGGCACGCACTGCCTGGTGTGCGTGGGTTCCATCCCCAACACCACGGGAATCGGGCTGGACGCGGCCGGCGTCGAGCTGACCCCCAGCGGCCACATCAAGGTCGACGGCGTCTCCCGCACCAGCGCCCCCAACGTCTACGCGGCGGGCGACTGCACGGGTGTGCTTGCCCTGGCCTCCGTGGCCGCGATGCAGGGCCGCATCGCCGTGGCCCACCTGGGCGGCGACGGCGTTCGCCCGCTGAAGCTGACGCAGGTTTCCTCCAACATCTTCACATCCCCCGAGATCGCGTCCGTGGGCGTGTCCGAGGCGGACCTGGCCTCCGGAAAATACCAGGGCGACGTGGTGAAGCTGTCCCTGCAGACCAACGCCCGGGCGAAAATGCGCGGCGTCAACGACGGCTTCGTCAAGATCATTGCGCGCAAGGGTTCCGGCACCGTCATCGGCGGCGTGGTGGTGGGCGCCGGCGCGTGCGAGCTGATCTTCCCCATCGCCCTGGCCGTGACCCAGAAGCTGCACGTGGACGACGTCGCCAACACGTTCACCGTTTACCCCTCGCTCTCCGGATCCATCTCGGAGGCCGCCCGGCGCTTGCACGTCCACATGTAGCCCCCGCCCAACTGTGTGTCAGATACTGCATGAAATCACCCAAAAAATGGGTAAAAACGTGCACTTTCTGACGCACAGTTGGGGTGGGCGGGGGAGTCAGGCCGGGGCGGGCTGGAAGTGCTGCTCGATCAGGGCCCGCACCTCGCCGTGGCAGCCGCCGCAGCCCGTGCCGGCGCGGGTTGCCGCCGACACTTCCGCCACCGTTCCGCAACCACCAACGACGGCGGCCGCTATGGTCTGCCGGTCCACCCCGGCGCAGCGGCACACAGTACCGTCCGGGGCCCCGCCAGCCGCGGCAGGCATCCCGGCCGCGTCCAGCCGCAGCAGCTCCGACCGGTCCGCGGGAAGCTCCGAGCCGCGTTCAAACAACAGCACCAGCTCCGCGCCGGCCCGCGGCATCCCCACACTGACAAACCCTTCCAGCACGCCCGCGCGGGTGGCCATTTTCAGGTATTGACCGTGCTCCGGGTCCGCCCAGGTGCTCACGTTCAGGGGAGGGGCGGCCTGAAGCGTGCCCGCAGTATGGCCTGGATCGGCGCCTTCGGCGGGCTCGTCGAAAGGCTCCGCAGCGACATTTCCCGCGGCCGCCACATCCACCCCGCGCGCCTTGAGCACGATGACGGGCGGCTGTTCGGGCGCCAGCGCCGCGGGGGGACCGGCTGGCTGCGCGCCGGACGGCTGCGCGCCGGCAAGCAGCACCCGGGCGAGCCATTCGGCCTGCCGCCAGCCGGGCCCGATCAGCCCCGACGGGCCGTTGCTTCCGCGGCAATCCGCGCACTGCTCGTCCAGGCAGCGGACCTCGGCGCAGTCGCCCATGGCAAACACCTGCGGGTCGTGGTGCGCCTGCAGCCCGTGGTCCACCAGGATGCCGCGCCCCGTGGCCAACCCGGCGCCAGCAGCAACCTCCGTCCGCGCCCGCACCCCGCACGACAGCACCAGCAGGTCCCCGTCAATCGTGGTGCCGTCGTCCAATTCCAAGGCAGAGAACGACGCCGGTACACCGGTCCCGCCGTCAGGTCCCGTCCCGCCGTCGGGCAGAATAGCGCTGTCCGGCCCAGTACCGCTGCCCGACCCAGCACCGCCGTCCAGCCCCGTCCCGCCGTCCAGCCCCGTCCCGCTGTTCGGACCAGCAGCACCGTCCGGCCCGGTCCCGCTGGCGGGGGTGCCGCCGTCGTGCCTGCCCAGCAGCACACCGGTGGAGCGCGAGTTGGGGGCCACGCGGATTCCCCGCGCCCGCAGCGCGGCGGCCAGCACCCTGCCCGCATTGGCGTCAATGCTGCGGCCCAGGGTGTGCGGGCCGTGGTGGACCACGGTGACGCGGGCGCCTTCGTCGGCCGCGGCCAGGGCGGCTTCGAGCCCCAGGATGCCGCCGCCCAGGATGACCACGCGGCGCCGTCCCTGCACGGCGCGGTGGAGGGCTGCGGCGTCGTCGAGGTTCCGCAGCGTGATGACGCCGGCGGGGAGCCGGATGGGCAGCTGCGGGTCCGGGTTGAGCCTGGCAAGGTTTGGCACCACGGGGCGCGCTCCGGTGGCGAAAACCAGCCGCCCGTATTGCACCGCGGAGCCGTCCGAAAGGTGCACCAGCTGCCGGGCCCGGTCCACCCGGCGCACGCACACGCCCAGACGGAGCACCACGCCTGCCGCCTCCAATTCGTCCCTGTCCGCCAGCGCAATGTCCGCGGCGGTGGTCCGGCCCACGCCGAGGTCGGCCACCAGCACGCGGTTGTAGGCGGGGTGGGGTTCGTCGCCAATCACGGTCAGGGACAGGGCCCCCGAGCGGACCGCCGGGAGGAGACTGTCCACCAGCCGCGCGGCGACCGGGCCGAAGCCGATGACCACAATGGGGGAGTTCTCGGAATCAGTCGGCGCCATGGCGGGGCCCTCCTGCCGGGGTGGGAGCGGAAACCGGCGCCACCGTGACGGCGCTGGTCTTGAATTCGGGCATGCCGGACACGGGGTCCGTGGCGGAGGATGTCACCAGGTTGGCGCTTTGCAGCCCCGGAAAATGGAAGGGCAAAAACACCGTGTCCAGGCGCATGGCGGTGCTGAATTCCGCTGTGCAGCGGACTTCGCCGCGCGGGTTCGCCACCGCGACGGGCCCGCCGTCGGCAATGCCGCGGGCAGCTGCGGTGGCCGGGTGGATGAGCAGCCGGGCGTTGGGCCGGGCCGCCGCGAGCTCCGGCACCCGGCGGGTCTGGGCGCCGGTCTGGTAGTGCTCCAGCAACCGACCCGTGGCCAGGGCCAGCGTGGCGCCGGCAAACAGCGGGTCCCGGGTGCCGGCGTCGTGCCCCAACAAGCCGGAGCCGGGGCCGGAACCAGCGCTGGCGGGCGAAACAGGCACCAGCACGGCCCGGCCGTCGGGGTGGGCAAACCGTTCGCGGAACAGCCGCGGCGTGCCCGTGCTGCCGGCCGGGAAGGGCCAGTACGCCGCCTCGCCGGAGTCCAGGAGCGGGTAGTCGATGCCGGAATAGTCGGCCAGGCCGCCGGCGGATGCCGCCCGCAGCTCGGTGAACACCTGCTCCGGATCCGGGCTGAACGTGCCCGGCGACCCCAGCCGGCGCGCCAGTTCGGCCATGATCCACAGCTCCGAGCGGGCTCCGGACGGCGGCGACACCGCGGCCCGGCGCCGCAGCACCCGCCCCTCCAGGTTGGTCACGGTGCCGTCCTCCTCGGCCCACTGCAGCACCGGCAGCACCACGTCCGCCAGGGCCGCCGTCTCGGACAGGAAAAAGTCGCACACCACCAGCAGGTCAAGGGCGCGCAGCCCGGCCGCCACCCGGGCGGAATCCGGCGCGGACACGGCGGGGTTGGCGCCGTGCACCAGGAACGCCCGCACCCCGCCCGGCTGCCCTAGCGAGGCAAGAAGTTCGACGGCGGGCAGCCCCGGCCCGGGAATCGCCGCCTCCGGAATTCCCCAGACGCGGGCAACATGGGCGCGGGCGGCCGGGTCGGTGATCTTGCGGTAGCCGGGCAGCTGGTCCGCCTTTTGGCCGTGTTCGCGCCCGCCCTGGCCGTTGCCCTGGCCGGTCAGGGTGCCGTAGCCGCTGTGCGCGGAACCAGGCAGCCCGAGCAGGAGCGCGAGGTTGATGGCCGCCGTGGCGGTGTCGGTGCCGTCCACGTGCTGCTCCACACCCCGGCCGCTGAGGATGTAAGTGCCGCCGTTGCGGGTGCCGGCGGCCAGCAGCCGGGCGGTCTCGCGCAGCAGCGTGACGGGAACGCCGGTGATGCGGCTGGTGTGCTCGGGCCACCAGGGTGCCACACTGCGCACGACGCCGGCATATCCGCTGGTCCGCGACGCGAGATACTCCTTGTCCGCCAGCCCCTCGTGGATCACAATGTGCGCCAGGCCCAGCAGCAGCGGGAGGTCCGTGGCGGGGACGGGCTGGAGGTGCAGGCCCGCACCGTCGGCCGTGAAGTCTGCCGTTGCGGTGCGCCGCGGATCCACCACCACCAGGCCGCCGGAGTTGCGGGCGCCCTGCAGGTGCTGGACAAACGGCGGCATGGTTTCAGCCACGTTGGACCCCAGCAGCAGGATGGTGTGCGCGGAATCCAGGTCCTCCATGGGGAACGGCAGCCCGCGGTCCACGCCAAAGGCCCGGTTGCCCGCAGCGGCCGCCGAGGCCATGCAAAACCTGCCGTTGTAGTCGATCCGCGACGTCCCCAGCGCCACCCGCGCAAACTTGCCCAGCTGGTATGCCTTCTCATTCGTGAGCCCGCCGCCGCCAAACACGCCGACGGCGTCCGGCCCGTGCTGCTCCCGGGTGGCCTTGAGGCGGGCGGCCACCAGGTCCAGGGCAGTGTCCCAGCTGGCCGGGGACAGCTCGCCGTTTTCGTTCCTTATTAACGGGGAGGTGAGCCGTTCCGGATGGCCCAACAGGGCCGCCGACGTCCAGCCCTTGCGGCACAGCCCGCCGCGGTTTGTGGGGAAATCCCGGCTGGCAATCTCCGGGGTTGCGGCGTGAGTAGTTGCGGCGTGAGTAGCTGCGGCGTGGGTGGCCGGGCCGGGGGATACATTCGAGGTGGACGGGCCGGGGGCTGCGCCCGAGGTGGCTGGACCCGTTCCAACCGTCAGCGTCATGGCGCATTGCAGGGCGCAGTAGGGGC
>NZ_JAJLOZ010000114.1:0-7294 GCF_025548615.1 Arthrobacter sp. A2-55
GGGGCGGGGGTGTGTCGCCGCCCTGCGTGCCCGTGGGGGTCGGCTCTGCCGGTGTGAAGTCGTTCTTGTTGTTGTCCGTGTCGGCGAACCCGGTGCGGTTCAGCGACTTTGACACGCTGCCGGTGGGTCCTGCGGCACCTTCAAAGGTGTTGGACGTGCCGTAGCCGAACAAATCCACCACGCCGGGCTCATCCACCACTGATCCGGTGGGCAGGGCCTGGAATTTGGCGGACTGGTTGGACAGGACAATGGTGCCGGTGCTGGCGGCGAAGGCCAAGGAACTGGATTCGACGTCGGCCGCCGGCAAGTCCCTGCCAGCGGGGGTTGCGCCCCCATTGGCCGCCCCCTTGACCAGGTAGTAGCCCTTGGCGGGGATGGTGCCGGACAGGCCGTCAAGCGCCGCCGAAATGTTGATGGCACCGGTATTGGTGCCGGGACGGTACTGCAGGGACCAGCCCTTGAGGCTGATGTCCGCATCGGTGGGGTTGTACAGCTCCACGAAACGGTTCTTGTACGTTGCCCCCGTGCTGCCGCCGTTGAGGTAGGCCTCGTTGATGATCACGTGGGAGGCTGCCGTGACGCCGGCCGGAAGGGCACCTGTGGGCGCAAGCGCCGCCGTCGTGGTTGGGCCCGCCGTGGCGGGACCCTGTTCGGCCTGCGCTGGCGACAACGCCAGCGGGGCCGCGGCGAGTCCAAGGGCCACGATGGCCCCCATTCCCGCCTTCATAAGGGTGTTGGTCTTCATGTTTCCAACTCTCGGATGTGGTTGCACAGTTGTGCTGAGGGTGATGATGAAAGGTGTTTTTGTACTGCATTTAGAGAGAAACCCAAAGCAAAAAGGGCCGGGTCCAGCCAGCCCTGCAGGATCGTCTTTGAGCCTCACACATAAAAGTGAATCATCCATGAACGGGAGGGGGCGGTCAAGCAAACGCTTTCCGGATGCGTGGACGTGAATGAATGTGGCCTGTAACGAGCAAAAAGGACGCGGCCCCGTCACCGGGGCCGCGTCCTTTTGCCTGTGCGGAAGGTGCGAGATTCGAACTCGCGGTACGGGGTTACCGCACACTGGTTTTCAAGACCAGCTCCATCGGCCGCTCGGACAACCTTCCTTACCCTAGTAGTGTTTCATAAGCAGGGCGGTGCCACCAAAGCGGCCACAGCTGCCCGTGCCAGCCAGTGGAATTGCCCGTGGAAAAGTCAAGTGGAGAGTGTCATGAAGGCCATTGTTGCCCCGCAGCCGGGCGGTCCGGACGTTTTGACCCTGGCGGAGGTCCCCGCACCCGTGCCGGGACCGGGCGAGGTCCTGATCGACGTGGTCGCGGCGGGCATCAACCGTGCAGACGTCCAGCAGCGCAGAGGTTTTTACCCGCCTCCCGCCGGGGCCTCCACCATTTTGGGCCTGGAGGTCTCGGGCCGCATTGCCGGCTTTGGCCCCAATGTTACGCGGCCGTTTTCCCTGGGGGACAAGGTGGTGGCCCTGCTTAGCGGCGGCGGCTATGCGGAGCAGGTGGCGGTTCCGGCCGGCCAGGTGCTGCCCCTGCCCGGCGGCGTGGATGTGGTCACGGCGGCGTCGTTGCCCGAAGTGGCCGCCACTGTCTATTCCAACCTCTTCATGACCGCGCAGCTGCAGCCAGGGGAGACGGTGCTGATCCACGGCGGCACGGGCGGCATTGGCGTCATGGCGGTCCAGCTGGCCAAGGCGGCCGGCGCGCGCGTGATCGCCACGGCTGGCAGCGACGAAAAGGCGGCCATGCTCACCGGCTACCTGGGCGCGGACCTGGCCATCAACTACCGCTCCCAAGACTTTGTGGAACTGGTCCGCGAGCACACCGCCGGCCTGGGCGCGAACGTGATCCTCGACGTGGTCGGCGCCAAGTACCTTGCCCAGAATGTGCAGGCCCTGGCCCTTTACGGCCGCCTGGTGGTGATCGGCCTGCAGGGAGGCACGACGGCGGAGCTCGACCTGGGTGCCCTGCTCGCCAAGCGCGCTGCCGTCATTGGCACCACCCTGCGGGCCCGGCCCGCAGAGGAAAAGGCGACCATCATGGACGGGGTGCGCGGGCACGTGTGGCCGCTGTTGGCGTCGGGGGCCGTCAAAACCCTGGTGGACAAGACATTCCCGCTGTCCCAGGCCGCTGCCGCGCACGAATACTTCGACTCCGGCGCCCACGTGGGCAAAGTCCTGCTGACGCTGTAGCCCGGCCTGTCCCGGTGGTCGAGCAGCGAGCCCTGCGAGCGCGTCGAGGCCCGGGGTCCGCACCCGGTGATCGGGCAGCGAGCCCTGCGAGCGCGTCGAGGCTAAAGATTTCGACAAGCTCAATCACCGGTGGTCGAGCAGCGAGCCCTGCGAGCGCGTCGAGGCCCGGGCCCCTCCGAGTGCGGGGCCAAGCCGTCACAGCACCGAGAAGACCCCCGTGCCGGCGAGGGTCAGCCCCACAGTCGCGACACGAACGCTGATCAGGGACGGTTTGACCCCGGTTTCGGTGTGCACATGCCCGGATCCGGCCGAATTCAGGCCCTGCCCCAATCGGTGGTGCAGCACCTGCGGGCTGGTGGATTCGGTGGTGCAGCACCTGCGGGCTGGCCCGTCCATAGCCCACATCAGCTGCGCCATCGATTCTCCGCCAGCCCGCAACCCGCATCAGCTGCGCCATCGAATTGCCGCGCCCTCCCCGACGGCGGGACACCCCTTGCGCTTTGCATACCCGGTAGCTAGTGTTTGCCATACGCGGTATGCATACCGTTGTCGCGGCCGGCCATTGGGGGCGGCCGCGCCGATCTTGGGGAGATTCACATGTCAATCAGGCATTCACTGTTGGCCCTGCTGCAGGAGGGCCCGCGATACGGGTACCAGCTCCGCGGCGAGTTTGAGGAGCGGACGGGCTCCACCTGGCCGCTGAACATTGGCCAGGTCTACACCACGCTGGACCGGCTGGAGCGGGACGGCCTGGTCGAAAAGGAAGGGGACGACGGCGAGGGTCACGTGGTGTACACCATCACTGACGCCGGGCGCACCGAGGTGACGGACTGGTTCGCACAGCCCGTGGCCGCCACAAATCCGCCCCGCAACGAGCTTGCCATCAAACTGGCCTTGGCCCTGACCTTGGACGGCGTGGATGTTGCTGCCATCGTTCAGGCCCAACGCACCGCCTCGATGCGGCAGATGCAGGACTACACGCGCCAGCGCCGGGCGGCAGCGACCAGTGCTGACGCTGCTCCGGCAGCACAGGGCGGGCCGAAGGCCAACGACGCTGCCTGGCTGCTGGTCCTGGACTCGCTCATCTTCACCGCGGAGGCGGAGGTCCGGTGGCTGGACCATTGCGAGGGCTGGATGGCCCAGCGTGCCGTGCGCGCCGGGAAGCAACGGACAGCGGTGGCCGAACGCCAGACGGCCGAACACCAGGCGGCCGCAGCGGCCGGGACCCGGGCGGTGTCCAAATGAGCAGCGAGGTCCTGCAGCTCGACGGCGTGAGCCGCACCTATGGCGCGGGAGCCACGGCCGTCGCGGCGCTGCGCAACGTGAATTTGACCATCCATGCGGGGGAGTTTGTGGCCGTCATGGGCCCGTCCGGCTCCGGAAAGTCCTCGCTGCTGACACTGGCCGGCGGCCTGGACAAGGCCACGGGCGGCGAGGTGTTTGTGGAGGGCACGCCGCTGGGCGGGCTGAGCATCAACGAGCTTGCCCGGCTGCGGCGCCGGGCCGTGGGCTACGTGTTCCAGGACTTCAACCTGGTGCCGACCCTGACGGCGGCGGAGAACGTGGCACTGCCGCGCGAGCTGGATGGAATCCCGGCCAGGAAGGCCCGCAGGCAGGCGAATGACGCCCTGCGCCTGGTGGGCATCGAGGACCTGGCGGACAGGTTCATGGACCAGATGTCCGGCGGGCAGCAGCAGCGTGTGGCCATTGCCCGGGCCATCGTGGGCAATCGCCGGCTGATTTTGGCGGATGAGCCCACTGGCGCCCTGGACTCGGCCACGGGAGACGGCATCCTGGAGGTGCTGAGGGGTCGCGCGGAGGCGGGGGCCGCCGTCGTACTGGTCACGCATGAGGCCCGGCATGCCGGGTGGGCGGACAGGGTGGTGTTCCTCAAGGACGGGCGCATTGTGGACGAGGCCGCCTCGCAGCATGATCCGTCGGTGCTGCTGACCGGGCGGGCCCACTGAGATGGCCCTGGACCTCACCCCCGTGAAGGGGGGCCGCCGGCCGCGGCTGCGCCTGGCGCTGACCATGGCGTGGCGGGACATCCGCCGCCACAAGGGCCGGTCGGCGCTGATCATGGCGCTGATTGCGCTGCCCATATTTGGCCTGTCGGCAGCGGCCACGGCCGGGCAAAGCATGCTCGCCACGCCCCAGGAAACGGTGCTGCACGAACTGGGCCAGACCCAGGGCAGGCTCGCCCCGCTGGAGGCCATCAACGCCAAAAGCGTGCAGGCCGTGCGCGGCGACCTTGGATACCCGTCGGGGCAGGGGGAGCCGGACAAAAATTTCACGCCCGCCGCCCCGGCTGACGTGGTGCCGCCCGGCTACCGCGCGATTGCGAGCCAATACCTGCAGGCCACCAGTCCGGTTGGCCAGGCCCAGGTGCCGCTGCAGGCCGTTGTTACGGATGTCCTTGACCCTGCCTTTGCCGGGAAATACAGGCTTTTGGAGGGCACAGCGCCGTCAGGGGCGGGCCAGGCCGTGGGTTCGCCGGGCCTGTTCAGCCGCTTCGGCCTCCAGCCGGGCGGGACGCTGACGACGTCGGCCGGCACCTTTGAGCTGGTCGGCACCGTCCGCGACGCCGGGGTTGCGGACGGAAAAACCGTCCTCTACCTGAAGCGGGACCAGGTGCCCGCTTCCATGGCGGGGTCCCTGTCCCCGGCCGTTGTCTACCTTGCCGGCGGCAGGCCACTCGGGTGGAGCGACGCCCAGGCGTTCAACGCCAAGGGGGTGCAGCTCACCTCGCGCAGCTTGATCCTTGACCCGCCGTCGCTGGCGGAGCGGCCCGTGCAGCCGAATGACGCAGCGTCTGACGGCCGGCTTCAAAACGTCCTGAGCCTGGCCGTTCTCGGGTCCCTCGTAGGCGTGCTGGCGCTGCTGGAAGTGGGGCTGCTGGCCGGGGCTGCTTTTGCCGTGGGCGCCCGGAAACAACAGCGGGACCTGGCGCTGCTGGCAGCATCGGGGGCTGAGGCAGGCATGCTGCGTTCAGTGGTGACAGCCAGTGGGGTGTGGCTGGGGCTGGCGGGCGGCGCCATTGGGGCTGTCCTGGGAACAGCGGCGGCAACCATCGGGGTTTTGGCAGTCCGGGCCGCGGGGCAGACTATTTTTTCCGGCCTGCACGTCCAGTGGCTGGGCATCGTGGCGCTGGTGGCCGTGGGACTGGCGGCCGGCTGGCTCGCCGCGCTGGTCCCGGCCCGGGGCGTCTCCAAGCAGGCCACGCTGTCCGCGCTCAAGTCCGGACGGACCGCCGATGAGCCGTCCAAGTGGACGGTGCGCATTGGCTTTGGCCTGGCCATTCTGGCCGCGGCAGCCATGGCGGCCGGTGGCATCGTGGCCATTGCCAAGCGCGGGGACCTGCAAATGTATCGGTGGCAGCCGCTGTACCTCGGCTTGATCATTGCGGGCGCAGTCATGCTGGTTTTTGCCCTGATTTGCTTCACGGGGCGCATCGTGGACCTATTGACGGCCCGGACCGCCTGGCTTCCCATTGCGCTCCGGTTGGCAGCGCGGGATTCCGCACGGAACCGCGGCCGGACGGTTCCGGCGGTTGCCGCGGTGCTTGCCGCAGCCACGCTGTCCAGTGCGCTCATGGTGGGCACAGCGAGCGCCATGCAGCAGGTCAGCGATACGTACGGGTGGCAGGCCAACCTCAACCAGGTGGCCATTCCCCTGCAATATGAGGACTACGACGTTGGGCCGGCGAACAGCAATGGCGGGGCTGCGGCTGTGGGCCGGGGCAAAATGGTCACGGTCGACCCTTCCAAGGTCACGGCGGCACTGAAGTCCTCCATCGGCCCGGACGTGGCCACCAACGTGCTCCGTGGCGCCGTCTCGACAAATTCCTGCCCGTCCAGCAGCGTCGCGGAGAACGGCGACTACATCCAGGCGCCCTGCATTGGCTGGGTGCTGGCCGAACCGGCTGCGAACCGCTGCGAACTGGCCAAGGACGCCCAGCCCATTGACCTGGGCGACTGGCGCTGCACTGGGTCCATGAGCGCCACGAACTTCGGCACTTTCCTGCCGCCCATTGTGGTGGGAGGCGAAGAAGAACTGGCCGCACTCTTGGGGCACCAGCCCAGTGACGCAGCCCGGGCGGCACTGAAGTCTGGCGGGATCGTTGTCACCAACAAGATCTATGTGGACGATTCCGGCAAGGCCGCCGTCATCAGCGTCGACTACCACGCCGAGAGCAGCCAGAGCAACGGATTCTACGTCTCCGTCGACCCAGGATCACAGCCTGCCGGCCCAACGTACCTGCGCCCGGACTTCGTGCCGCTGGGCACCAAGACGCTGGCCGCCGTCGTCGACGCCCCGGACAAGCCGCTGCACTTTTACGGAGTGGTCTCCGCGGAAACGGCGAAGGCCATGGGCATGCCGGTTGACCCCAGGGCGCTGCTGATCACTGCCGCCGGGCCGTTGAGCCAGGCTGCCGGGGACAAGGTAGCCTCCTCGCTGGCCCCCTTCATGGGCCCGTTTGGAGGGTTCTCGCTGGAACAGGGGCCGCCGACCTTCGTCAACCTCATGCTGTGGCTGATCGTGGTGGGAGGCGCGCTGATCACCCTCAGCGCCGCCGGCATCACCGCTGGGCTGGCGCTCGCCGACGGACGCAATGACCATGCCACTTTGGCCGGCGTTGGGGCGGACACGCGGCTCAGGAAGGCCCTGGCCGGTTCGCAGATCCTCATGACGGCGCTGCTCGGCACCGTGCTGGGCGTTGTGGCGGGAGCCATTCCGGTGGTCGTGGTGCTGGCCCTGCAGCGTGGCTTCCCGACCGTGCTGCCGTGGCTGCAAATGGCGGCGCTGGTGGTCCTGGTGCCACTCTTCGGAGCAGCCGCGGCGTGGCTGCTGACAAAGGGCAAGCTGCCCATAACAAGGAGGCAGACCCTGGCCTGACCCCCCGTCCCTTCCGACGCTCGGTTGCAACCGGGCCACATTTCCCGGACGCTCGGTTGCAACCGGGCCACATTCCCCGGACGCTCGGTTGCAAACGGGCCACTTTTTCCCGACGCTCGGTTGCAACCGGGCTCCGCCGCCCCACTTGCAACCGAGGGTTGGCTGAGAGTGCCCCGTTTGCAACCGAGGGTCGGCCGAGAG
>NZ_JAJLOZ010000115.1:0-7058 GCF_025548615.1 Arthrobacter sp. A2-55
TCACCGTGCTGTCCCAGTCGCTGAAGAAGCAGGAGGACGGGCTGCGGCTCGGCGCCGACCACTACTTCGCCACCAGCGACGAGAACACGTTCGCAGACCTTGCCGGCAGCTTCGACCTGATCATCAACACCGTCAGCGCCGCCATCGACATCAACGCGTACCTGCAGCTCCTGGCGCTCGACGGCGCCCTGGTCAACGTGGGTGCCCCGCCGCAGCCCCTGCCCGTGCAGGTCTTCTCCCTGATCGGGGGGCGCCGGTCCTTCGCCGGGTCCGCGATTGGCGGCATCGCCGAAACCCAGGAGATGCTCGACTTCTGCGCTGAGCACGGCATCGGCGCCGAGATCGAGGTCATCCGGGCCGGCAAAATCAACGAAGCCTACGAACGCGTCCTGGCATCGGATGTGCGCTACCGCTTCGTGATCGACGCAGCAACGTTCTAGAAGGAGCGGGCCGCCAGCACGGAAGCACGACGGCGGCCCGCACCTCCCGCGGGCCGCCCGCCCAAGTGCGGGAGCCGGCGTCGTGCCCTGCTTCAGGGCTGGGGGCGCTCCGCGAGGCGCTTGGGGCTGGGGTAGGCGTCCCGCATGTGGTCGCTGGTCAAGAAGTCCGCAATGCCGATCATGAGGGCGGCAAAGATGATCTGTTCCACCACCATCCAGTAAGGGTACAGACCAGGGATGGTGGCCACGATCAAGGTGATGACGGGGAAGATCTGGCTGAACAGCCGCAGCCGCTGGTAGCCCCAGTAGTAGCCCTGCTCCGCCCGCCACGCAAAAAAGAACAGTGTCAGCGTCATGAACAGCACCACCACGCCGCGGAACAGCACGGCGAAGCCCACCGGCGTGCCGCGGATTTCCAGCACCAGGGCAATCACGATGGCGCTCACGCCCACCAGGACCTCAAGGGCCAGGATCCAATTGACCCAGCGGAAGGCCCGGCGCGTGCGCGGATGGACCCGCGCGGCCTCCTCGATCACGTAGTGGCCGTTGCGCCCGCCGGCCAGTTTGTCGATGTCCAGTCCAAACACTTTCAAGGCTGTCATGGGAACAGCGTAGTGGGCGCACGGCCCCTCCGGCATCACCGCCATGGGACTGCCGTCTCCGGCACCCTCATCGACACGTCCCCGGGCTGGTCAAAGTAGCCCTCAACCCCGGTCCGGTGCCCCGCCCGGGCGATGGACACGCTGACAGTCCGGGTTTCGAGCAGCGGCCAATCCTACGGTCCCAGTTCCGCAGCCCGCTGCAGCAAATAGGCGCGCACCGCGGGCTGCGGGGTGGCGCCGGCCGCCGCGTTGTACGCCTCCGCCGCCTCCCGCCGTCGTCCGGCCCGGGCCAGCAGGTCCGCCCGGGTGGCCAGGAAGGGCTGGAAGTGCTCGACGGCGGCCGCCCCGGCAGGATCGTCCCGTACGGCAAGGGCGTCCAGTTCCGCCAGGCCGGCGGCCGGGGATTCGGCACGGCCAATCACCGCAGCCAGCGCCACCCGCGCGCCGAGGCTGGGTGCAACCGCCACAAGCGCCGCATACAGGGTCCGCAGGGCCGCCCAGTCAGTGGCGTGCGTGCGTGCGCGCTCGCAATGCACTGCCTGGATGGCTGCCTCCAGCTGGAAGCGCCCCGTGGCGCCCCCGGCCGAGGCCCGGCGCAGCAGTGATGCGCCCTCCTCCATGAGGCGGCTGTCCCACAGGGCCGTGTCCTGTTCCTCGAGCGGAACAAACGGGCCGCGGCGGGCAGGCGCGCGGGCCTGGGAAAGGGCGATCAGGGCAGCCAGGCCCCATGCCTCCGGCTCAGAGTCCAGAAGCGCGGCCAGGGTCACCGCCAGATAGAGCGCCTCAGCTGCCATGTCCCCGCCCTGCCCTTCCGGCGCGTCGAGGAAAGCCAGCGCATAGCAGCCGTAGACGGCCTCCAGCACGGCAGGCAGCCGCCCGGGCATGGCGTCCCTGCCGGGCACGGCGAACGGAATCCGGGCCGCCTTGATGCGCTTTTTGGCCCGCACCAGGCGTTGCGCCATGGCCGCGGCCGGGACGGCAAAGGCGGAAGCAATGCGGGCCGCGTCAAAGCCCAGGACCGCCTGCAGCATCAACGGCGTCCGGATTGCAGGGTCAATGGCGGGGTGTGCGCAGGTGAACAGGAGTTCCAGGTGCTTGTCCCCAATGGCGTCAACATCGAGTTCATCCAGGGCCGACATCGCGGTGCCTCCGTTCCCGTCCGCCTCCTCCAACGGCAGCGACGTCCGGCGGGAGGCTGATTTCCAGGTGTCGCGCTGCCTGTTGCGGGCCACCGTGAGCAGCCAGCCTTCGGGATTGGCGGGGGCTCCCCCGGAGGGCCAGCTGAGCAGGGCCTGTTCAAAGGCATCCGAAAGCGCGTCCTCGGCCAGCGAAAGATCGCCCGTGGACGCTGCAAGAAGGGCAACAAGGTGCCCGTAGGAGGCGCGGGCAGCGTGCTCAGCCGCAGCCCGCGCCTCCCCAGGGGTCAGGCGTTTGGCGTCCACGCACCGTCCACGGTGTAGGTGGCCCCGGGCCGGATTTCCACGGCACCCCATTCCACGGACGGGGCCTTCCCCGCCCACTCGATGGCGGCGTCGAGGTCGGCAACGTCAATGACGAACGTGCCGCCCAGCTGTTCCTTGGTGTCGGCAAACGGTCCGTCCTGCACGCGCAAGGTGCCTCCGGCCTTGGTCAGCGTGGTGGTGTTCGACGAAGGCTGCAGCACCTCGGCGCTGATCAGGACCTTGGCCTGGTGCAACGCCGTGGCGTAGCTGCTGAAGGCCCGCTGCCCCTCGGCCATGGCCTCCTCACCGAGCGATGCGGCATCCATTTCCGGGTAGTGCAAAAGCAGTGTGTAGCGCATGGTTCATTCTCCTTGATCGGGGCGGTGCCGTCCACGGGCGGCAACGCCTTTTGTGCCAAGCACGACGGCGGCTGGCGTGCCTCGTGGCCGTGCTTCACCAGGATGACGATTGGGCGGGCGGCGGATCGACAACACATTTCAAATGTGACACCGGTCACAACTCTCCGGTAGCGGCGTAGCGTTATTTGTGCACCCAAAGGAGGGGCACGATGGACACAACACCAGCAATCATTGTCGGTTTGCCGGACTTGATGTACGCCGCGCGGGTCGAGGCGCGGGGCGTCATGGAGGAGTTCAAGGGCGATTACGTGGCCGAGCACCGGGCCGTGCTCGCCAGGCTGACGGCGGCCGGGGCCATTAGCGACGACGAGGCGGAGACGCTGCTTGGACTGTACAAGCTCGGCTATGAGGCAGGGGAGCCAAAGGGCAATGCCTTGCGGGCCTACTTTGAAACCCGGGACATCTACGCCAAAATGCTCGCGGGCACCAAGTCCAGCCCGGTGGCCCTGGTGCTCGCCTCAGCAGCACTGGGGTCCTTTGAAGTCTCAGTGGGCCCGGAAGGCTCGACGACGGTCTCGATCGCCAGGGTCAGCTACGGCTCAAGTCTGGCCGGGATCGGGGCAGCCTTGGGCACCTTGCTCGGCGGGGTTGCCGGCGGCGTCCTGGGAGGCGCCATTGGCGGGCTGATTGGCGGAATTGTGGACGACAAGAAAGGCAAGGGCAAGACCTGACGGGGCCCGCCCCGCCCCGCGCGGGCCGAAGGGCTCAGGCGCCGACTACCGCCGCGGCACCCACTTCGGCCGCGAGGAAGCCGCGGACGTCGTCGAGCTCGGGGCTGTTGATGCTGTGAGCCAGGCCCGGGTACACGCGCTCGACCAGCGAGGTGTGGCTCGGCAGGAATTCGGTGGTGCGGCCGATTGCCACCGGAGCGATGACCCTGTCCTCGGCGCCGCGCCCCCAGAACAGCGCGGGCATGGAGGCGCGCAGGGAGTCGTCGCCCGGCTGCGGCGCGCCCAGCACGAAGCCACCCAGCACCACGGGCGCCAGCACGCGTTCGGGGCGTGTGCGCAGCAGTTGCGTGGCCATGAGCCCGCCCTGCGAGAATCCGATGGGCACGATGCGCGTTGCTGGGGCCAGGTTCGCCTCAACCCACTCCCAGATGATGTCCGTTGCCTGCTCCACCGGCCCGGGAATGGGGTCGCCGGGAGTGCCGATGGGGAACCAGGCCGCGCCGCCGTTGCCGAGTTCCAGAGGCGCCCGCAGGGAAGCCCAGGGCAGGTTCAGCCCCAACGCCGGGGCCAGTGAGGCCAGGTCATGCTCGTTGGAGCCGAAGCCGTGGAGCAGGACTGCCACAGCGTCCGGCACAGATTCGGCGGCCCAGTCGGGCGAGCGCAGCTCGCGAAGTGTGGGGCTCATGCAATCTCCTTGGGAGCGGGAATCGGGGTGGTTGGTTAATGCTACGGCAAAACAACTACTTGTAGCTTCAATCAATATATCAAGGGCCGCCATGCATCATGGTGCCCTCGAAGCCAGCGTGCGCCACATCAGCCGCCCATGTCGGGGCTGACGGGCACCAACCCCACTGCGTTGCGGCGGTGGATCTTCTGCGGGGCCCGGTCAAAGCCCTTGGCGTCGAGGTTGTTGCCCCGGCGGTAGGCGGCCAGTGCCCGGTCGTAGAGCCCGTTGAGCCGGGAGCCGGAGAATTCGCCCCGGCTGCCGTCAGTAAAGGTGATGGCGATTGTCATCCCTCGTGGAAAGTGCCGGCTCATGTGGATGAAGCCGTCGGTGTCCTGCCGGAGGTTAAGCATGCGGGTGCCGCCTTGTCATGGGGAACTTCAAGTGTCCCCCATCCGGGGATGTCCCGCGGAACCCGTGAACCCGCCCGCCGTTCAACAGGCCCGTTCAATGGGCCCGCCCGTTCAACCGGCAAGTTCGGCCAGCCGGGCCTGCAGGAAGCGCCGTTCGGCGTCATTTCCGGCGAGAATCAGTGCCTCTTCAAAGGCCGTCCTGGCCGCCCCGGAGCGCCCCAGCCGGACCAGGAAGTCACCGCGCGCGGCGGCAAGGTAGGGGTAGCGGGCCAGCCGCGGATCGGCCCCGAGCAGGTCCAGCACAGCGAGTCCCTCGGCAAAACCAATGGCAAAGCCGAGGGCAATGGCGCGGTTGAGTTCGACAACGGGAGTGGGCCAGGCGGCCGCCAGCAGTTCGTAGAGTCCCAGAATTTCCGGCCAGTCGGTTTCCTCCCACGACCCGCTTTCGTCATGAACCGCAGCAATGGCCGCCATGAGCGCGAAGCGGCCCGGCGGTTTCGACGCCAAGGCTTCCCGCAGGAGCCCCACCCCTTCAACAATGGCCGTCCTGTCCCATTTCGAGCGATCCTGGTGCTCCATTAGCACCAGCTCGCCGTGAGCGTCCTGTCTGGCGGCATTCCGGGCACCGGTCAGCAGCACGAGGGCCAGAAGACCGGCGACGTCGGCATCGCCGGGAAGCAGCGCACGGAGCATCCTGGCCAAATCCAGTCCCCTGTCGGCGAGCTCCCGGCGCATCAACCCGTCTCCCGAAGGTGCGTCGTGGCCTGTCGTGAAGACAAGAAGCACCACCGAGAGGACGCCGTCGACCCTGTCCCGGAGCTCCGACATTGCCGGCACGCGGTAGGGGATGTGGGCGGCCGCGATCTTCTTTTTCGCGCGGGTAATGCGGGCCGCCATGGTGGCCTCGGACAGCAGGAATGCGCGCGCGACGTCCGCCGTCGAAAGCCCGCACAGCAACCGCAGGGTGAGTGCAACCTGGGCGTCAAGGGCCAGTGCCGGGTGGCAGCAGGTGAAGATCAACCGCAACCTGTCATCAGGGAAGGCTTCCGCATCAAGATCAGCGCCGCCGGGCGGATCAGTGCTGGTATCCAACAGTTTGGGCAACGCCCGCCGGGCCGTTGCAGCGCGCCTGTGCAGGTCCAAGGCACGACGGCGGGCTGCCACTGTAAGCCACGCGCCGGGGTTCGCGGGGATACCGCGTTCATCCCAGGTGGACAAGGCGCTGGCATAGGCATCCTGGACGGTTTCTTCCGCCGAGTCGATGTCGCCTGCAACGCGCACCGTGGCAGCCAGCACAAAGGCCCACTCCCTGCGGTGCGCATCCGCAACCGCAGCGGCCACCTCCGGGCTGGCGGCCGGCGGCATTAGCTTGCCACCCGCACGGGCCGGACTTCCACCCCGCTGCCGGCGGGCACCTCCTTGGCAATCTCCAGGGCCTCGTCAAGGTCGGCGGCCTCAATCAGGTAGAAGCCGCCCAATGTTTCCTTTGACTCTGCGAAGGGGCCGTCCGTGACCGAGAATCCGCCGGAACCGTCCCGCCGAACCGAGGTGGCGGATTCCGGGGGCTCAAGTGCCGCCCCGTTGACCAGTGACCCTGCGCGGCGCTGCATGAAAGCTTGGTAGTCGCCGCTGACCGTCTCCCCCGCCTCCTCCCGCGTGGCCACTTCTTCCTGAAAGATCATGAGCAAATACTTTGGCATTGCACTCACCTCACTTTTTCCCTGATGGATTGCTGGTGGCAGTTGATGGTCAGTGGGCCGGCGCATTGGCGTAGGAGGCCACCAGCCAGTTTCCATCCTGACGGACCAGCACCCAGGTGGCAATGACTTCGCGCCCCGCCGGGAGCGCCGTCTCCCCTGCCATGAGGATGCCGGCCCTGCTGACGACGACGGCGGTGTTGCCGCCGATGACCCGAATGCTGAGTGGTTCATCAACCGCGTGGGACCCTTTCAGCGGCCCGTTGAAGCCGGCCGCCATGGAGGCGCGGATCTCATCCCGGTTACGGTGGTACACGCCCGGCATGACCACAGTGGCATCCTCGCGGTACGGCGCCACGAAGGCATCCGCATCGTTGTCTGCCCATGCGGCGTAGATAGCCTCAAACACGCCGCGGACCTCCTTGTCCGTTTCTGACTCAATGGTGTTTTCCTGGATCGCAGTCATGTCCTTGTTCCCTTCATCTCCGGTGTCCATTTTGGGGGGCCTCCCTTGAAGCCCCTGACCATACGACGCGCTGCCATGGCCCGGATCGACAACTGGTGCCCGACTTGGGGAAAGTTTCTCAAACCGGCGGACAGGACACGGCCAAAACTGCTGATTAAACTGATTGGCCGGGCCACCTCAACAATGAGGTGGCCCGGCCAATCAGGCGGCCCTTGACGGACCGCTGCTGTCTGCCGAAGGGTGG
>NZ_JAJLOZ010000116.1:0-6959 GCF_025548615.1 Arthrobacter sp. A2-55
CGACATCGCCGCCGAAGTCCGCCGCAGCGACCCCGTCTGCACCGGCATCGGCTGCGACCACCCCGCCGCCACCTGCGAACTCGACCACACCATCCCCTACTGGATGAACCGGTACCGACCCGACGGCACACCCCTGCCCCACGGTGAAACCAGCATCGACAACCTCCGACCCCGCGACAGCTGCTGCCACCACCTCAAAGACAACCCCGACACCGGCTGGACCATCGAACCCCACACACCCGGCCAAACCAAAACCACCACCCCACCGGCCGCACCTACATCCACACCCAAAACACCGAACCCTACCCCTTCTAAAACCAATGCCCCAGCACACCTCTGCTCCCACAGGTTCTACTTCGACCACCGAGTGACGCGCCTGCAAGCTCAACGCGGGCGCGTCACACTAATATGGGGTATGTGACTTGTGCGGGTTCCCGTGCTTGAAAAGAAGGAATCGTCAATGCTTCGCAGCCCCGAAGAGGCCCTGAAGGCTACCCTTGCCCTAGTCGCCCCGGGAACCCCGCTACGTGATGGGCTGGAACGAATCCTTCGAGGGCGCACGGGTGCGCTGATTGTGCTCGGTTCCGACAAGACAATTGAAAGCCTCTGTTCGGGCGGGTTTGAGATCGGCATTGACTTTGCCCCGACCCGGCTCCGGGAACTCGCAAAGATGGACGGCGCCATTGTTTGCGACAAGGACGTTACCCGGATCTTGCGCGCAGCCGTGCAATTGGTGCCGGATCCCAGCATTGAAACCCAAGAGTCCGGAACCCGCCACCGCACTGCGGAACGCGTGGCAATTCAAACGGGCGTGCCCGTGGTGTCCGTCAGCCAGTCGATGCAGATCATCGCCCTCTATGTGGATGGCCTCCGCCACGTGCTGGAAGGCTCCGAAAAGGTGTTGGCCCGCGCCAACCAGGCCCTGGCCACGCTGGAAAGATACCGTGCGCGGCTGGACCAGGTGACCAGTTCGCTCTCCGCCCTGGAAATCGAGGCCATGGTCACCGTCCGCGATGTTGCCGTGACGCTGCAGCGCCACGAGATGGTACGGCGCATCTCCGAGGAAATCTCCCAGTATGTTTTGGAGCTTGGCGCCGACGGCCGGCTGCTGTCGCTCCAGCTTGACGAACTTTCGGCGTCCCGGGGATCCGGCGCGGACATGGTAATCCGCGACTACACCGATCCGGAGCTCACCAACACCGACACCGCCGTCGCGGCCCTGCAGGAAATCGACCAGGCAAACCTGATCGACCTGAACCTGATAGCCGGGATCGTGGGGCTCCCCACAGCCGACTCGCTGGAAAAGATCATCCAGCCCCGGGGCTACCGCCTCGTGTCGGAACTCAAGGCAGTGCCGCGCGCGGTTGCCGGGCGCCTGGTTGACCACTTTGGCGGCCTGCAAAACCTCATGGCCGCCACGATCGACGAGTTGATGGTGGTTGACGGCATTGGCGAATTGCGTGCAAGGACCGTCAGGGAGGGCCTTTCCCGCATTGCAGAGGCCAGCCTGCTGGACCGGTTCCTGTAACCCGCCAAACGGCTAGCGTCCCTTTCCACCCTACTTAAGGGTGAAAATAACCTTCTCGCTTGACCACTTCCCGAGCGTTGTGACAAACACGTAGGTCCCGGCCCCCGGCGTTGCCGCGACCTTGGTGCAGCCGGGCGTGCTGCGGTTGCGCAGCCAGGTAAAGTTCGCAGTTTCAGATGCCCCGGGCTTGAGGTTCTTGACCAGGTCGGTGGAGCCGGACTGGCAGTCCCGGGAATTGAAGATGACATCGTTGCCGCTGGTGATCTTGAATTCCATCTGGCTGGTGCCGACGTTGATGTCGCACGGTGCCTGGCCCGTGTTGGTCACCCGCAGCGTCAGCTTTGGGTCCGCGCTGGCATCGTATGAGGGTTTGTCGACGGAACCACTAACCTTGATCCCGGATTCATCACACACAGAAGACGCCAACGGGGTGGGCTTGTCGGCAGGCTGGGTGGCTGAAGGGGTGGATGCAGTGGCCGACGCGGTCTGTACTGCTGCGCCTGCATCCTGCGCTGCCGGGCCCGCCTTGTTCGCCCCGCCCAAAGCATTCGCCAGCGCCATGGCGCCAGCCACCATCGCGGCCACCACGAGCAACACCAAAACCGCAGCGACCTGTCGCCTGCGCCGGTAAACTTTCGCGGAAACCCTGGTCCGGGGGGCAGGCTGGCGCGCCGTTCCGCCCTGCCTGTTCTGTCCCGATGCCGCCACCCCTCCAGAGTATCCAACGCACGGCCGGTGCCACGCCAACCACGCCGCCCGGATACAGTGGAACTGCCCCCGCGAACCCCAAGGAGAATCGGTGCATCAGCAAGTCCTGCAATGGTTCCGTGAGTCTGCCCGGGACCTTCCGTGGCGCGGCGGCTGCTCCCCGTGGGGCATCCTGGTGAGCGAAATCATGCTGCAGCAGACGCCTGTGGTGCGGGTGCGGCCCGTCTGGGAAGAGTGGATGGCACGCTGGCCGGATCCGGCGGCATTCGCCGCTGCGCCGCAGGCGGAAGTGCTCCGTGCCTGGGGCCGGTTGGGCTATCCCCGGCGGGCCCTTCGCCTGCACGCGGCTGCCGGGGTGATTGTGGAGAAGCACGACGGCGCTGTGCCGGACACTTTCGACGAACTTTTGGCTCTTCCCGGCATAGGCACCTACACGGCCGCAGCAGTGGCGGCCTTTGCATTTGGCAGGCGCGAGACAGTGGTGGACACAAATATCCGCAGGGTATTCGCACGCCTGGTGATAGGCCAGGCATTGCCGGCACCCTCCCTGACGGCCGCCGAGATGGCACTGGCAAAGGAATTGCTGCCGGAAGATGCCGCCGAATCCGTGGAATGGAACGCCGGCGTCATGGAGCTGGGTGCCCTGGTGTGCACGGCCCGCAGCCCTCAGTGCGGGATTTGCCCGGTCCGCCGTGAGTGCGCCTGGATTGCGGCCGGCCAGCCGGAACCGAACTATGTGCCCAAGGGGCAGCCCTGGGCCGGCACGGACAGGCAGGTGCGCGGCGCCGTCATGGCGGTGCTGCGCGCCGCCGAGTCGCCGGTCCATGCGGAGCTGTTCTGGGGGCCCGCATCAGAGCTGGCTGCCCTGAAGGAACACCTCAGCCATCCAGGGGAGGTGGCGGACGCGCTGAAAAGCCTGCACAACCTCAACGTCCACGCACCCCAGCTCCAGCGCTCCCTGGCCAGCCTTGTCGCCGACGGCCTGGCCCAGCTGTCCGACGGCGGCTACCACCTGCCGCACTGACGGGCCGGATTCTCAGAGCTCGCCGAAGCCGCTCTCCACCTCGGTCCGCACCAGGTCCACGGCCCGTTGCGCGTCCGGCCCGCTGGCCCTGACGCGCAATTCGGTGCCCTGTCCGGCGCCGAGGGCCATCAGCAAGAAGACTGACTGGCCGTCCGCACCATTGATGTCTATGTCGACGTCCATGGCTCCCAGCGCACCGGCAAGGGCCGCCGCTGGCCGGGCATGCAGCCCGATCGGGTTGATCAGCGTCAGCACGGCCGTCACTTCGGCTGCACCCCCGCCATCCGGTACCTGAAGGGCTGGCTCGACGCCGGCATGCAAGGCAGTTTCTGCGGCCTTGCGCACCACTGCCAGGTCAGCGCCGGACTGGGCGGACACCGCAGCGGCGACGGCTCCCTCCACGAGGGGCGCATCGGCAAGCACAATGGTGTCCGGGTTGCCCATGAATTCGAGTGCTGTTTCGGCCGTCATGACGGCTGAACCGAGATCCGTCAGCACCACCACCCCGCTGCCGGTCTCGGCCTGGCCCAGCGCCGCTGTGACCTTGTCCAGCGAAGTCCCAATGCCGCCGTCGTCCGTGCCGCCGGCGGCTACCAGCACCACGTCGCGGGCCATCTGGGCCGCCAGTTCCACCACGCCGGCGGCCAGCTGCGCACTGTGCGAAACCACCACCAGTCCAACGCTCATTCGGCGGCCCCCGGGGCGCGGGCCGCTTCAGCGGCGGCCCGCAAAATCAGCGCCGAGGAAGCGGCGCCCGGATCGCGGTGGCCAATGGCACGCTCGCCGAGGTAGCTGGCCCGGCCCTTGTGCGCAATGAGGGGATCGGTGGACTCGGCACCAGCCTCGGCGGCAGCCGCGGCCGCAGCCAATACCGACCCGGCCGAGGCAGACGGACCGGTTGCCGCCGCGGTGGCGGCTTCCACGGCGGGCGTCCACGCATCGATCATGGTCTTGTCGCCAACTTCGGCCTTGCCGCGGGCCACCACCCCGTCGCGGGCGGCGGCCAGGGCCCCGGCGAGCGCGGCGGCGTCGAGCGTGGCAGCCTCGCCGGTCGCGGTGGCCATGCGCAGATACGCCGTGCCGTAGAGCGGCCCGGCCGCGCCGCCCACCTTGGACATGAGCGTCATGGCGGCCAGCTTGAAGGCCGCACCCGGCGTGGCGGGAGTTTCGGCGTCGAGCTTTTCAACAATCGCCTGGTAGCCGCGGTCAAGGTTCTCCCCGTGGTCGCCGTCGCCAATGGCCCTGTCCAATTCGCTCAGGGCAACCCGGTTCGCCGCCACAACGTCCGCACTCCGGCGCAGCCAGTCGACGGCCCACGCAGCCCCCAATGAATCCGCCATTGCTACATCCCCCATCGCAGTGCCGGCGTATTGACGGGGGCGTCCCACAGGCTGGTCATTTCATCGTCCAGGCGCAGCACGGAGATGGAGCAACCCTGCATTTCCAGGGCCGTGATGTAGTTCCCCAC
Organism: Arthrobacter sp. A2-55; assembly: GCF_025548615.1. Taxonomy (NCBI): domain Bacteria; kingdom Bacillati; phylum Actinomycetota; class Actinomycetes; order Micrococcales; family Micrococcaceae; genus Arthrobacter; species Arthrobacter sp. A2-55. The sequence goes on from NZ_JAJLOZ010000116.1 coordinate 4,729, forward strand.
CAGGGACCGCTCCACGCTCAGTCCGGCGTCGGCCAGGACCTTTGCCGCACGGCGGTACACGATGTACAGCTCGCTGGCGGGGGTGCCGCCCATGCCGTTGACGAACAGGAGCACCTTGTCCCCCGCGGCAGGCTTGAGGTCCGTCAGGATCGGCTCCAGCAGCCGGTCGGTGATGCCGTCGGCGTTTTCCATCGGGATGCGGTGGCGGCCCGGCTCGCCGTGGATGCCGATGCCGATTTCAATTTCGTCCTCACCCAGCTCAAAGCTTGGCACGCCGGCGTGGGGCACTGTGCAGGCAGAGAGGGCCACGCCCATGGTGCGCACATTGTCCACCACGCGCTGGCCGATGGCGGCAACGGCGTCGAGCCCGTCCCCACGCTCAGCAGCCGCGCCGGCGATCTTCTCCACCAGGACGGTGCCGCCAACGCCGCGCCGCCCGGCCGTGTACAGGGAATCCTCGACGGCGACATCGTCGTTCACCAGGACTGTGCGCACCTCGATGCCTTCCGCCTGCGCCATCTCCGCCGCCGTCTCAAAGTTCAGGACGTCCCCGGTGTAGTTCTTCACGATATGCACCACGCCGGCACCTGAATTGGCCGCGACAGTCGCCGGGATGATCTGGTCGGGTGTGGGTGAGGTGAAGACCGCGCCGGGAACGGCCGCGTCCAGCATGCCAAAGCCCACGTAGCCGGCGTGCAGGGGCTCGTGGCCGCTGCCGCCGCCGGAGAGCAGGCCAACCTTGCCGGACTTTGCCTCCTTGCGCGAGACAAAGAGCGGGTCGGGGTGAACGGTGACCAGCCCGGCGTGGGCCAGGCCGAAGCCCTCCACCGATTCATCCACCACGGCCTTGGGATCGTTAATGAGCTTCTTCATGACGGCACCCTCCGAATTAAACAGTGAGCATAAACGGTGGCGGCCGCAGCTATTGTGAAACCGCCCCTCTCTTGAACACTACCCGGACGGGTTGCCGCTTGGTAGGGGCCAAGCGGCAACCCGTCCACCGCTGGGCTCAGCCCACCAGCTTGTACACCGTGGAGTTGCCCACGGTAGTGGCGGTGTAGTGCTGCTGCACCCAGGTGGCGATGCTGGAGCTGCCGTCCTGCGTGGCGCTCGGGCCGCTGCCCGCGCTGCCCGTACTGCTCGCACTGCCCGCGCTGCCCGTACTGCCTGAACTGCTCGCGCTGCGCCCAGCTGCACCGCCCATGCCGCCACCCATGCCGCCGCCTGCGATGTAGTAGCTAATCTCTCCCTTGGCCACCATCGCCTGGAACTGCGCCAACGTGGGGTACGGATCGGAGCCGCTCCAGCCGCCCAGGTCGATGACGGAAGTGCCGGTAGCCAGTTCCAGATCGGCGGCACTGCTTGCGCCTGAGATGATGGCGGACCATTTGGTGGTGGTTCGTTCCAGCAGCGAGTTCAGCGCCGTGGACGAGGCGCTGGCATTCCCCACCCCTGCCCCTGAAGCCCCGCCGGGCCCGGTTGCGCTGCCTCCTTGGCCGGTTGCGCTGCCGGCCGCGCTACCGCTCGCCCCTCCGGGTCCGCCAGCCATCCCGCCGCCCTGTCGCCGAGCCAGGCCGCGGCCACCGGTTCCGCCGAAACCGCCGCCCATCGCCGACGCGGTGGGGCCCGACGTCGGAATTGATCCTGTGTGCCCCTGCGACGCCGTTGCAAGCGTCCAGGCCGTGGTGCCCAGGCCGCCGGCCAGCACCGACAAGACAATAACGGCAGCCGTCCCGGCCTTGAAGGCCCCCATTCGCCAGCGGTCCAGCCGGGCCAGGATGGCGGCACCGGCGAGGACGCCGCAGGCGATGACCACGAACTTCAGCCACGGCAGCCAGGACGGGTCACGGGCCAGCAACACCGCGGACCAGGCCGCAGTCCCGGCCACGAGCACCGCCAGCACCACCCGGAAGGCGGCGTGCGCCCGCCTGCGCCACAGTTCGACGGCGCCGATCCCCACCAGTGCGGCGACGGCCGGGGCCAGCGCCACCACGTAGTAGGGGTGGATGGTCCCTGCCATGAAGCTGAACGTCAGGGCAGTGACCACCAGCCAGCCGCCCCAGAGAATCAGGGATGCCCGCAATTGGCTGGTCCGTGCCGCCCGCCGCGTGATCCACAGCCCGGCCACCAGTGCAATCAGTGCGGCAGGCAGCAGCCAGGACACCTCGGTGCCAAAGGATGTGCCAAACATCCGCAGGATGCCGGTGGCCCCGCCAAAGCCCACGTTCCCA